>JAHIZU010000101.1 GCA_018814265.1 Candidatus Margulisiibacteriota bacterium
GCAGGTCAGGACATCGCCGTGCTCAAAGCTGGCGTTGGCGCCCGACCACTGGGCATGGGAGGGGCTTTTACTGCGGTTTCCAACAACGCTGATGCTCCCTACTGGAATCCGGCTGGCCTGGGATTTATTGACTACAATGAAATCACTTCCATGCAGACAAAATTATCTACGGATGCAGACCATTATTATCTAAGTTATGTTAGACCGGCATTCGGTGGAACATTGGGGATTTCGTGGATTCAGGTTGGTCTTGGGAATATAACCCAAACTTCTTCAGAGGTTGATTCGAACAATGAAGTGATCGATTTGAGTGTTTTCAGTTATTTTTCAAATGCATATATGGTTTCATATGGAAAAAAATTAAATGATAGAATTTCCCTTGGATTAACTGCAAAATATTTAACTTCAGACATGTTTCAGATTGAAGGAGGCCAGGCTTCAGGATACAGTATAACGCCGGGAATGTTAATTAAGTTTCCCAAAGGGTGGAGCTTAGGTTTGAAAATAGACGAACTTTTAAATTCCCAGCAATGGGGAACCGGTACAATTGAGCAGGTTCCGCCAAAACTTCGCTTAGGTTTGGCTTATGCAAAGTCTAATCCCGGAACATTTGCCATAGACATTTCTCAGACTTTAAAGTCCGGATATTCGGCATTAGCGTCAGTGGGATACGAATGGGCAAAGGAAGGACTTTCTATAAGACTTGGATATGCTGACGGATTGACTGCTGGCGCGGGCTTTGTTTCCGGCGCAGCCAGAGTTGACTATGCCTACGTGACTCAGGTTGATCTTAGTCGAGACAATGTTCACCGAATTTCCCTTTCGGGAATTTGGTAAAAATGCGCAGTTTGTTTAAGAAAAAACAAATTAATGAAACATTTAATATTTTTAATGATTTTTATGGTTCTTGCCTTAGGCTGCATGGGGATGCAATCAGCTGGCGCGCAGCGTGATTTATATTATGAAAAAGCCATTTATACTGACGAATATGGTTTGAGCATTTATCCTGAGTATCCTCCAACGATCGGCCAAACCGTGACTTTGCGGTTGCGCACATTTAATCCAGCCTTTAAAGTCACGCTGATCTCTGACCGTGACGAAATAATTCCCATGACTTTTCGCCAGGGCCACTGGTGGGGCAAATTTAAGATCCCGGATGATTACCAGGAAGGAGGGCATTTTTTTACGGTTTGGATCAGGTATGTGGTTTTTGACCCTCGCGGCTTTCGGCCAACCTGGGCCAAGAGCGTTGTCTGGTACAAGGCTTTTACCAAGGAACAGGAACTGTCCGGGCCGGCGCCGGGCACTGCGCTCCCTTTGCCGCCAGATATCAGTCCGGAGATGGAGGAAAACCTTCCCGAGCCAGTTACGGGTGAGGCAATTATGCTTAAGGTTATCAGCCCTGAAGCCGCGCCTTTGATGATCAAGGGCAGCCAAAGCATTACTTTTAAGAGCCGGACGCTGCAAGGGTCAAAAGAGGGGTATACGCCAGGAACGCTGCAAACCCGTGAGGAAGCTTTACGCGTCAATATCTCGGGTCGAGCAGCGGATACGGATATTGAGGCGTCACTGTATCGAACGTCAGCGCTCGGAGTTTCTCAGATAAGCGAGCAGCAAGATGAGATCTCTATTTTGATGCGGCGCGGCAGTACGGAGGCCTACTTAGGTGATTTTAACGGGGAATTAACAGAGACCGAGTTTGCGCGGTTGGAGCAAGTTCTTCAGGGCGGCAGAATCAAAGGCGATTACAATAATTGGGGATTTGCTGCTTTGTACTCTTCACCAAAGGGACAGGCCAAGTATTTGCGAACCTATGGTAACGGCACCCAGGGGCCTTATCAGTTGGCGGATGCGCCTGTGGTGATTGACAGTGAAAAGGTAAGGTTGGACGGTGTTTTGCAAAAAAGAGGCGATGACTATACCATTGATTACCAGGCCGGGACGGTTAATTTTATTAAGAAGATTATTGACAGCAGATCAATAATTGAGGCCCGCTATGATTATCGGCAAACGGTTTATCAGCATGCTACCTATGGTTTGCGGGCTTTTGTAAAGCCCTGGCCTTATTTAAAGCTTGGGGCAACCTATCTTGATGATTCGGATAGTTTGGGCGGTGCGGCTGTGATCAGGAGCAGTATGAGTCAGGAAGCAATTGATCCCCAGAGTCATTATGTAGTCGGTGCTGACGCTAGTCTAGTCTCAGAAAACCTTTCGGCCCAGGGAGAAGTTGCTTATTCAGCCAAAAAGCTAGACCTGCTTTCTGCTTCTGGGACCCAGGAGGCTGGCCGGGCAGCGAAAATCAATTTGAGTTCTGCCCTTGGGCCGTTTGGTCTGACGGCACAGGTAAAAAGAGTCGGGCCAAAATTTCAAGCAATTGCTGATGTTGATCCCAGGCAGGACGTGTGGGAGTATGGCGGAGGCTTAAGTTTTCGCCCGGGCTCATTTTTTGGCAGTAAGGGGGACTATGCGTACCAGAAATATACTCAAGGCGGCATAATTTATGAGAACCTGTATAAAACAGTTAAGGCTCAGCTCTCGCCGGAAAAGTTTCCTTCGCTGGAATACGACTTTTCCCAAACCGATGAAAGCAATGACCCGGTCAGCGGCAGTTTGATCCGCAGGGTTATTACCAGAAATTCCGTTGAGACCATTCATCAGGCTGGTTTTCTTAGTTCCAGCTTAAAGGGCACGCTGGAGGAATGGTTGCGGCATTCCCCTTCGCAGGAGGCAACCAATTATAAGAAGCTAAACTTTGGTCTGGCCACGACCGGCCTTGAGCAAGTAACCTTTTCCTCGAACATCGAGCTGGAAGATCGCCAGGAACCAAGCGGTCTTGAGCCCTATCGCCGCACTTATGATCTCAATCTTTCGGCTACGCCATCGCAACACTTCTTTATCTCAACTTCACTCCAGGTTGTTGACGACAGCGCTGCCGGGAAAGCCAATGTGGCGGATCTTGCCTATCGGCTGCAGCCCACAAAGATTTTTAAGACTGAAGGGAAATACACTATTAATTCTGTTGATGAGGAGTTTTCAGCCACAACTGAGGCGGTTTCAAAACAAACCGGCTCTTTTTCTTTTGATCTTAGGCCTTTTGAGCTCATCCGTTTGCGTTATCTGTATAAGCCAAATTTTACCATGATCCTGCGCAGCCAAACTTTAAGCTACAATAATGAACAGCAACAGGCGGAGATCAATCTGGCGCCAACAAAATATGCTTTGCTGGGCCTGCTCTACAAGTTGGGCCGGTCTTTTAGCGTTTATAACGGTGATTATCCCAAATATACGGTTAAAGACAATTCTATTGATACCGATTCAACACTTTATAGCCTTAAAATGGCTCCGCTGCAGTTTCTCTCGACTGAATTTAACTTTTACAGGCAGCAGTCACTAAGCAGTACCTTGGCCTCAACCCAGGAACCTTATGTTTATACCAGGGGGACCAGCGGCAACGGCAAATTTGACGCAGTGGTAAAAACCTCACTCTCAGAAAAGTTCTCAATCGATACTCGTTACACCTTTCAGAAGAATGATCAAGGGACAGGCGAGGCTACTTCAGACCAGGTCAATAATAAGAGCTACACAGCTTCGCTAAAAGGCTTGTGGAATTATTCTGATAACTGGACTTTTTCTCTTTCTGGCGCGTATAGCCGCACTACAGACTATATCCTGGCGCAGGTGATCTATACTTTCTCTCCGGGAATCGGCTTCATTTATCGCCTGGGAGATAAGCTGCGCACAGACTTTGATTATACCTATGCCAAATCTTTCGCCGGAGCAGAAACAGAGCTAAATACCTATTCTTTAAAGATCGGGTACGCGCTAAGTGATTTCGTTAACCTTAATCTGCAGGCTGAGCAGGAAGCAAGCCGCGCGCCGGATTACCGCCTGACCGACATAACCGGCAACATTGAAATCAATCTTTAATCCTGTTAGAATTAATTACAATGCTAACTTTGGGCATCGACCCGGGTACGGCGACCACAGGGTACGGCTTGATCGCTGAAAAAAGTGATAGGCTTGTTTTTATTAACCACGGAGTAATCTTAACTTCAAAAAATGACAGTTCGCAGGCTCGCTTGCGCAAGATCTACACCGAGCTTAAAAAATTGATAGCAGCCTATAAGCCCAAAGCGATTGCCATTGAGAAGCTGTTTTTTGGGGTAAATTCCAAAACAGCGATTTCCGTTGGCCAGGCCAGGGGCATGAGTTTGCTGGCTGCTGCTGAGTCTGGCATTCCTGTGGCTGAGTACGCGCCCCTTGAGGTAAAACTGGCAGTAACAGGTTACGGCAAGGCTGATAAGCAGCAAGTCCAGCAGATGGTCAAAGCCTTGCTGGGGCTGGCTGAGCTGCCCAAACCAGATGACGCGGCCGACGCGCTGGCAGTCGCTATCTGCCATCTGCATTCGTATAGGTTAGCTAGTTTATGATTTCACACTTAAAAGGAATTTTAGAACATATTGATAAGGCCCACCTGGTAGTTGATGTGGGCAATGTTGGCTACCATGTCTACGTCTCCAGCGGGACCTTAACGCGTTTGCCCAAGGTTGGCGAAAAAGTCCACCTTTTTACCCATCAGGTTGTTCGAGAGGACAGTGTCTCACTTTACGGCTTTCTAACCAAAGAAGAAAGAAATCTTTTTACTCTGCTGCTGACGGTTAGCGGCATTGGCCCCAAAGCCTCGATGTCAATTATTTCTGGTTTTCCAATTGATAAGATCGTAACTGCTATTACTCAGGGTGATGTTGATCTGATCTCCTCTGTCCCGGGTATTGGCAAGAAGACCGCCCAGAAGCTGGTCATTGAACTAAAAGAAAAGGTAGCCAAAGCTTACGCGATCAAGCCTTCTGACATGACGATCGGCATTGAAGGCGACCGAGCAACAGTTCAGGACGCGATCTCCGCTTTAATTTCCCTGGGCTATTCCCCTCGAGAGGCTCGTGAAACCATTATGAAATCAGACATTGATCTTTCTTCAGGTAATGTTGAAGATATTATTAAGCAGGCATTGAAAGCACTGGTTTAGATCCTATTCAGCAGCCACTCTTCAGCTTGCCGCATCCAGATCCTGGGCAAGAAAGTTTCCGGGGTCAAGTGTTTTACATATATAGTATAGATCTTCACTAAGTTAGCGCCTAAGATATCCATAAACAACTGATCACCGATCATGGCCGCTTCTTCAGGTTTGACCCCAAGGGCTTTTAAGGATCTCCAAAAAGCAAAGGGCAGGGGCTTAAAGCCTAAAGCCATGGCTGGAACTTCTAAGGTGTCGCCAATATATTTTACCCTGATCGGATGACGGCTGTTGGAGGCCAGGCAGAGCTTAAACCCTTCTTCTTTGCGCGTGGTTACCCATTCAAAGACCGCCGGCGAAATGTCGTTAACCTGGCGGGGGATCAAGGTATCGTCTATGTCCAAGATCAACGCCTTGATCCCGCGGCTTTTTAGTTGAGCAAAGTCGATCTCGTGAATATCTTTGACTATTTCATTGGGCTTGAGGATCTCTTGCCAGCTGTTCAAAACTTAACCTCCGACTAAGACATTCTAGTACTTTTTCAAAATCAGCCTGGAAATCTGGCGAAACCATTAGTTTTAAGGTTGCGTATTCGCCTGTCTCTGGCTTGGGAGTGCGGATCGCGGCCATGCCGTCAAAGGCCTCGAAAAACGGGCAAACTATATAAATGTCCTTTTTTTTGATCCTTAAATAATAGTTGATGGAGTCCATTTACAGTTTTTCAATATAGAAAAGCACCACTACCGGCAGGTCTTTATGGACCAGCTGGTTGATCTTTTTCAGTTTATTGTGTCGTTCACTTTTTAGGGCTAATTTAAAACCGCCGACCTGATCAAGAAGTTTATCAACCTCACTGTTGCTGTAGCCGGTAAAATTGACATCGCCGTCGGTTTTAAAGAGCGGCTCAACCAGGCTGGCGCTGTCGATCTCTGTAGCTTCAGCTTCGCTGGTAAAAAGCTGTTCAACGCCGGCCTTATAACCCAAGAGGAAAAGATCGTGTTTGCCCGAGGTGAGCTCCTTGACCCATTTGCCTTCCTCAGCATAGCTAATCTCAACCAGGTCAACCTTCATGCCAATGCCGCGCAAATTATTTTGGATCTGCTTGGCGATCTCAATTGTCTTAAGGCCGTCAGTGTGCAGCAGCGAGAGGTCTTTGATCCGTTTGTCATTCATCGGATAGCCGGCTTTTTTCATCAATAACTTGGCAAATTTTGCGTCTTGTAAAGTTGGCTCAAGATCAGGGTCATAGCCCAGCATGCCCGGCGGAATAATGCTGACGGGTATGACTTCGCAGCTGATGATGTTTTTGACGATAGAATCCTTATCAACTGTGGCGTTGACAGCTTCCCTGACTTCCTGATCCCTGAACAGATCTTTGTTAAGATTAAAACCCAGGAACCAGATGCCATCGTACTCCTTGGCTTCAGCTGAAGAGTAATTTCCAAGAAACAAGAATCCAATAACCAAACAAATTCCAACCAACAAAGACCAATTTTTAAATCTTGTATTGTTCTTTACCTTGTTCAAATAAATCTCCTCCTTTGGAATCAATGGCTACGATCGCGGGAAAATTAACAACGTCGAGTTCCAGGACTGCCTCTGGGCCTAGATCAGGGTAGGCAATAATAGTTGATTTCCTTACGTGTTTAGCTAAGGCGGCGGCAACTCCGCCCGGGACAACCAGGTAGGCGGCTTTAAACTTTTTCATGGCGGCCACGACTTCTTGTCCGCGACGGCCTTTGCCAATTGTGATCTTGATGCCGGCTTTTAAGAGGGCTGGGGTAAATGGGTCCATCCTGGCGGCTGTGGTCGGCCCGATCGAGCCGATGGCAAAGCCCTTCCTGGTTGGCGTGGGTGAGGCGTAATAAAGAATCGCTCCTGCAGGGTCAAAAGGCGGCCGCTCAGCAAAGATCTTGTGGGCCGCGTCCCGGGCAGTGAAAATTTTTCCGCTGATCAGCACCCGATCCCCTGCCTTGAGCGCCTGAACATCTTTGGAATCTATTGGCGTTTCCAGCTTAATCATTCTGGGTTGGCTGGTCTTTTTAGCTTTCTTTTTGGCCATTAGATAACTGCCTCTTTGGAGCGGTGGGCGTGACATTGAATATTTACTGCCACTGGCAAGCTGGAAATGTGGCAAGGATATTTTTCAATATTGACTGCCAAAGCAGTGGTCCTGCCGCCCAGGCCCATTGGGCCAATGCCTGTTTTATTAATCTTTTCCAGGATTTCTTTTTCCCACTTGGCAGTATCATGCGCGCTGTTATGCATGCCAACCTGGCGCAAAAGGGCTTTCTTGGCCAGGGTCGCGACATAATCAAAAGTCCCGCCAATGCCAACGCCAACAATGACCGGCGGGCAGGCGTTTGGCCCGGCTTTTTCCACGGTCTCTATAATGAAATCTTCGATCTCTGCTGGCAGGGAAGAGGGTTTAAACATTTTGATGACGCTGCAGTTTTCAGCCCCGCCGCCCTTGGTTAAAACCTTGATCTTAATGTTCTCTCCAGGCACGATTTCCGTGTGAATAATAGCCGGAGTGTTATCTCCGGTATTTTTGCGGGTCAAAGGATCCCTGACCATTGATTTTCTTAAATAGCCCTGGTGGTAGCCGCGGCTTACGCCTTCGTTAACTGCTTCCGGCAGCAGCCCCTCGATGATCCGGACATCCTGACCAAGCTCAATAAAGACGATGGCCGTGCCTGTGTCCTGGCAGAGCGCCAGTTTGTCACGCCAGGCGATTTTAGCATTATTGATGAGCTGACGAAGGATTTCTCTTCCGGTTGGGGATTCTTCCTTGCTTAAAGCTTTATTGAGCGCCTCTAGCACATCCTCTGAAAGGTTGGTGTTGGCCTCAATGCACAATTTCTTAACTGTTTCCGTTATCTTTTTTGCGACAATTTCACGCATATTTAGCTGGTCCTGATACCAGGCATAGATTAGCAGAATTTAGTGAATTTTACAATTCTTTACTGCTGATTTTGAGGAAAAACATACAAGTTTTTAGCTTTCTAACACGATAATATAGGTGCGAGACACAAAGGAGCTGCGATTATGAGTCAACATGATGACCGCCTAATTAAAATCCTTGGAGTTTTAGTTTGTTTATGCCTGCTAGCTACAGCTTCTGCCGCAGTAATAATCCCCAATCAGGAGCAAGTTGCCAAACCCGGAGTGTTTTCTATCGCCCAAAAAACTGACAAGGCGGCTGTGGCAAATTCCAGCCAACCGATTGTATTTGACCCTGTAAAATTCGAATGTGCATTCTCTGAAGAGATCATACTTATTCCTGTTGAAATAACACTTAGCGCTGATGATGGAGAGAAAGAGGAAATCTTAACAGAAAACAATAGTCTTTTGGTCGGATTTGTTGAAGACGTCTCAGAAGCGGACTTAGCTGAGAAACCCGCGGCAAAAACCCCTGCTGCTAGCGCTGATCTAGAGGCGCCGGTCCGGTCCTTGCCTGACGCGCCAATGGTTGAAAACAAACCTGAGCAGTTGGTCCCAGTCAAAGAACCTGCGCCACAAGTTGAGACCAGGCCGATTGAGCCGCCTGTCCAGGTAGAGGACCGCGAGTTCAAATCTCGGATCAAAATAGACCCGGATTATCGTCAAGTTGATGAGCAGGTAGAAAAGATAGTAACAGCGCCGACCAATGACAGGGAAACATTAAAAGAAAAAAAATATGAATATGTGGACATCCGTAAAGAAGAGCAGTTAGAACAAACTAGGAACGTTGATATCCCAGAGCGAACCGCTCCTATTGACCCCAGCTATTATGATCAGCGGGAAGTTGTTCCAGAAAACAAAAATGTTATTGATGTGTCGTATCCCGCGCCAGGCCATAAGGAATTACCTCATTATACGACAATCGGCCGCTAAAGTTTAACCTTGTGAATCAAGGCCCTGATCTCTACAGGATTAATTTCTTTTAAAGTGGATAAAATTGGGCTGCCAGAAGAGACGAGATAGCCCGCGTAAGTTCCCCAGGGAGCAAAAGCCGTATAAAAGGTGTCTTTGGAATCATTCTGATAAAAGATATTCATCGGGATAGAAATAATAACTCCCTTGTCATCATAGTCCTGGCTGCCGTAAATATCCCCTTCAAAATCAAGGAGATGAACCTCTACCCTTGGATGTTCGTTGTTGGCATAATTGAAAGTGGGGGAAACCCCTATGGCTACAGCTGCCGGGTATTTTTTATTTTTTATGAACACGTATCCTGCATAAACTCCGTTAGGAGGGACTATGCCGTAATTTATTTTCATGTTGGCGGTAGGGTGTAAAAGTTTTGTCCCGGCTATCTTTTTCCCGGATTCAACACTTCCGGTCAGGCTGTAGTGTTTTCCAAGCATCTTTTCGGCCTCATCCAGAAGCC
>JAHIZU010000102.1 GCA_018814265.1 Candidatus Margulisiibacteriota bacterium
ACCGAGCGCTAGGAGTTCATGGTCATAATTAAGCAGCTGTTCGCTGCTAAAGCTTTCTCCCTGATCAAGAGAAACAACATAGTAGGACTTAAGCCTCTTCAGGTACTGATTTTGCCAAAAGATGATAAGCCCGTTTTCCGCCTGGCTGTTTATTTTAATTTGCAGATTAGTGATCTCATCATGGCTTTGAAATATAGCCTTTGGTTCAAAACTGGCTGGTTCAGTCAGCGCGGAAGCTGGATCAAGTTGGGCGTACATGATCCGGTTCAGTCCTGTGTTTTTGTTTTGCGCCAGGAAACATAGGCGGACCAGCTGGTCCTGATCAATGACTAAAGCTGGCGAGGAAAGGGCTTCGTCGGTAAGCGAGAGTGTTTTTGGCTGAGTGAAAATCTGGCCGTTGTCCTGGCTTTCAGCTATGTAAAGCGTGCCTTGTTGTTCCCAGACAGCTACCAGCAGTTCATTCTGGCTGACCAGGGCTGGGTTTTTACCTGCAGCAGCCAGCTGTTGCGGCTCGCTAAATGTCTGGCCGCTGTTTCTTGACCCGGTAAAATAGATAAAAGAGTTGTTTTGATCCGATCTTTCTTCATAGACAAGATGGATTTTGGTGATATCAGCAATAATATCATATGAGATGATTTCCCGGCTAAAGTTGTAGAGTGTTCGGGTTGGCGCCAGTTCAGAAGGAGAGAATTTGAGTTCTTGTTGTGCCACAGCCTCACCGCTACTGGTCTCAAGCCAGAAAGATTGAATGTTTCCCCATGGGTCAAGTTTTATTTTGGGGCTTTCAGCCGCAATTACTTGCCCAGAAAGACACACAAATACTGCTAGAATGGCCGCGATTCTCTTGGCACACATCTTGGCCTAGATTCTAGCATGATGAGAGGATAAATCAACCCTTTCACCTGGCTGGGGCGCTCTTTACTATCAGTTGGTAATTAGCTATAATAATAGGCCGCCATGAAGAAATTTTCTAAGATCGTTATTGTCGGTGCCGGGCCGGTAGGCTGCTACTTAGCCCAGCTGCTCAAACAGCTTGGTTTTTCCCCGCTTTTGCTGGAGGAGCATGCTGAAGTCGGCAAACCAGTTCAGTGTGCCGGGATCGTTGGCCGCGGGATCTTTGAAGAGATGCGCCTGCCGGTTTCCCATAAATCTATCCTCAATACCATTGACGGGAGCAATGTTTCTTTTAATGATGCCACGTTTGTTTTAAACCGGCCCAAGGTCGCTTATATCATTGATCGTGAAGTTTTTGACAAGGAGCTTAGTCGCGGCCTAAATATCGAGTTTAATACTCATCTTCAGGAAGTCCATCAGATCAATGATGGCTATGTCCTTAAAACAAATAACGGGGAATACTATGCTGATCTGGTTATCGGCGCGGACGGGCCCAACTCGAAGGTCAGGAAATCCTTAGGTTTTACTTCGGATATGAAGCTTTATCGCGGCTACCAGTACCGGGTCAAAATGACCCCGCAGCAGCAGCACTTGGTTGATGTCCATTATGTTAAACCTTTTTCTATGTTCACCTGGGTGATCCCAGAGGGCAATGGCACGGTCAGGATAGGGACGATCTCTCCTAACCCCTACCAAGAATTGAATAATTTTATGGATAAGAAAGGGCTAAAAGGGGAAATTGTTGAAAAGAACGCTGGGGCCATACCCATTGGTACCTGTCAGTTGGTCAAGGGGCAGGCGGCGCTGGTTGGAGATGCTGCTTGCCAGATCAAGCCCATAACGTCCGGGGGTATTTACTATGGCATGAAGTCTGCGGAACTGCTGGCTGATGCGATCAAAGAAACCAATCTGACATTGTACGAGACAAAATGGGCTGAAGAGTTTGAGCAGGAGATCAAGGTCTGTTTGTTGACCAGGAATGTTCTGGAAAATATGGGGGATGACGTTCTAGACCGGGTTTTTTCGTATGTTAAAGAGAATGCTAACTTGATCGAGCGCATCGGCGATTTTGAAAACCATTCCTCAATTCTCTGGAGTCTGGTTTTTAATCCCAGGACTTACCCAACTATCGGGGCTTTGCTCAT
>JAHIZU010000103.1 GCA_018814265.1 Candidatus Margulisiibacteriota bacterium
TCGGACAACCACAAGGGTTGTCCCTACATTTTTTGGAGGTTAAAATGATAGACAGATATACGTTGCCGAAAATGAGAGAGATCTGGTCTGAAGAGCACAAATTTCGCACCTGGTTGATGGTCGAGGTCGCGGCTTGTGAAGCCTGGGCTAAGCTGGGAAAGATCCCGCAAACTGCCATCAAAAAGATCAAAAGCAAGGCCAATTTTTCTGTCAAACGGATCAATGAGATCGAAAGGACCGTTGATCATGACGTAATCGCTTTTTTGACGAGTGTGTCTGAATTTGTTGGCCCGGACAGCCGCTATATCCACCTGGGCATGACCTCATCAGATGTTGTTGATACTTCGCTCTCCATTGTTATGCGCGACGCCGCGGACCTCATCCTCAAAGACATTGATGAGTTCATCAAGATACTCAAGAAAATGGCCAAAAAATATAAAACGACCGTAATGATGGGCCGCTCACACGGCGTGCATGCTGAACCCATGACCATGGGCTTAAAGTTCGCGCTCTGGTTAAAGGAAATGGAGCGCAACAAAGACCGGATGATCGCGGCGCGCGTGACCATTAGTGTCGGCCAGATTTCCGGCGCAGTCGGCACTTATTCCAATATTGACCCTAAAGTTGAAGAGATCGCCTGCAAAAATTTGGATTTAAAACCTGTTCTGATCTCAAACCAGGTTATCCAGCGTGACCGACATGCTGAATATATGACTACCCTGGCGATCACTGCCGCGACTCTGGAAAAGATCGCTCTGGAGATCCGCGGTCTGCAAAAAACTGAGATAGGCGAGGTTGAAGAGCCATTTAAAAAGGGTCAAAAAGGCTCCTCAGCCATGCCTCACAAGAAAAACCCCATCACTTGCGAGCGAATCTGTGGTTTGGCGCGCATTGTCAGGGCTAACTCCCTGGTTGCTTTAGAAAATGTCGCGCTCTGGCATGAGCGTGATATCAGCCATTCCTCAACTGAGAGGGTCTGTGTGCCTGACAGCACGATCCTGGTCGACTACATGCTGCAAAAGATGATCTGGGTCATTGACAATCTGGTCGTGTTACCGGAAAAGATGAAACAGAATATTGAAAAATCACAGGGACTGACTTTTTCCCAGCGCTTGCTCCTGACCCTGACTGAAAAGGGGCTGTCCCGCGAAGAATCCTATCAGATCGTTCAATCAGCGGCCATGAGGGCCAGATCGACTGGCAAGCATCTCAAAGAGCTGGTTCTAAGCGATAAATTAGCCCGCAAACACCTGTCTGAAAATGAGATAAATCAAGCATTTGATATCAAATATTACCTCAGGAATGTGGAAACGATCTTTAAGAGGCTGGGATTGGCATAAGATCATCAAAATGAACCAAAAAGCGGTTAGTCTGCTGCTTTTCATCTTAATCCTGCCATCATTAGCTGCCGCAGACATTATTATCTCAAAGCCCAAGATCGCGCAAGTGCCAACTGGCAAAATAGAAGTTGGCGCCAGCCCGGAAATCAGCCTCCAATACAAAAACACCACTGGTAGAACTGTATATTTAACTGAGGCTGACATATTCTTGGACTACGACCCGTCTCTAATCGACGCAATAATCGGGCTGGTCAATAATAAAAGCGATTATTTGCTGGTCAAAGGCGCGGATCTTGATACTCCCGGGAAAATAAACTACAGGCTTAAGGTCTCTTCCCAAAACCCAAATCCACTTAAGGTCGGCAACAACAGGATCATTGATCTGGCCACTATTATTTTCCATGTCAACCAAAGAGCTGCTGTCAAAAGATCCGTCCGGCTGTTTGACTGGTCGGAGGGAAGAAGCAATTCGGTCCGCGACCAAGATCAGGTTGATGTTACTGGCCTGGTGATTGATCCGGAAATGACCTATCTGGAAGAATCAGCGCCACCGCAATTTACTGGCCTGAGTCAGGTTGCTTCCGCAAATATGTTGGGCGAGACCAATCCAGGAAACACCTTAGTGCTTGACTGGCGCACGCCTGCCGGAGCCTTTGACCTGACCAGATTTTACGATAACAAATTGAGTTACCGGGTTTTCCGTAAGTCCCAAGATACTGACTGGCAGGAGATCTCAGAAGCGCAGCCCGCGCCTGACCCTTATACTGACCCGATCGAACGCTATCCATATAAAGGCAATACTAATACAGAGTATCTGTTTGAGGATAAAGGCTTAAATGATGGCCAGTCATACCTTTATAAAGTTACAGCCATTGATGACACTTCGCCCCAACCAAATGAACAAACAAATACCGCTGTTTTGCGCGGTGTGCCCTTAGATCTGACCCCGCCGCAGGAAGTAAGCAACCTATCCGCCAGTGTTGGCAACAACCTAATCACTTTGAAATGGACCAATCCTAAAGACCCTGATCTGGGTGGTGTTGTGATCATGGTCAACGAAGACAAGCCCATAAGCAACGGTTTCCTGGGCCAGGCTTCCACAACCAAAGATGGCCCGGAGTACAAACCAGGCGACGAGCCATTTGGCCAGGGTAATGGCCAGATCATTTATGTCAGTCCGCAGGCAAATAATTTTGCAGCGGTCCCCGAAGAAT
The DNA here is from genome assembly GCA_018814265.1 of Candidatus Margulisiibacteriota bacterium. GTDB lineage: Bacteria > Margulisbacteria > WOR-1 > O2-12-FULL-45-9 > O2-12-FULL-45-9 > JAHIZU01. The sequence goes on from JAHIZU010000103.1 coordinate 2,555, forward strand.
TTGCTGATACCTATGCTGCCAACGGTCTCCAGACAAATTATAAAATTTTCACTTATGACCTGGCAATGCCAGGGCCGCCCAGGGAATTCGGGAGAAATTACTCGCGGGGAGTTGCTATCAGTGAAACTGCCGGCATTGCCCCGCGGCCGATCACAAATTTTAAAGCTGAGGTAGGCGAGTACCCTGGAGAGATCTTGCTGATGTGGAATAATTCTTTGGATGATTTTGCTGGCGGAACCTTGGTACGTTTTACAAACAATGACAGATTAAAATTCGCTATTCTAAAGAACGAAAGATCCGGCGACCTGCTGGCGGACTTTCCCGCCTATGGCGGCCCGGGAGATCTTGACGGGTATTTTGTCTCTGGTTTTGAGCCGGAAAAAACCTACTATTTCAGCGCTTTTGCCCATAACGCAACTGAGCAGGAGCTGGACCCTAAGGATCCGGCAAGCATGGCGCTGCATCATTTCAGCTCCGGACAGATCGCCTCAGTTTATTTGCCAAAGATCGAAGCCGAGGAAACAGAAGCCGGGATCAGGCCGGCCACTCCTCAAAACGAGCCAGAGCCAGAGCTTGAGATCCAGTTTGGCAAGCGAATTTATCGCCAGGCCCTGGTTGACAAAGGCCTGGAATTTTTTGTCACTGAACAACCAGAAATAAAAATGGCAGTGAGCATCTCAAAGCCCTTTAGCCTTGATCAAACAGCCTCAAGTTATTATATGATTCGTGACAAGGCGGTCACCCATACCTTTAAGAAAAAGAATATTGAAAAAGACAAGGCCAGTTTTGCGTTCAGTTTGCCAGATCCTCTTACGCCGGGAAAA
>JAHIZU010000104.1 GCA_018814265.1 Candidatus Margulisiibacteriota bacterium
CAGGGCATTGTGGTCATTGCCTTAACCTTCCTGGTCCGCGGCACAGCTGGCGCCTATCGCATGTACGTAGGCGAAGCGCGCGAAGAAAAAGTGCTGCCCAATGTCATCCAGACCGCCCGTTTTATCTGGTTCATCAGCCTGGTGTATTTAGTTATTGGGACCACGCTCCTGACCCTTATTGGCTGGCTTGAAGGCATCCCGATCGTGCGGGCCTTTCTGCATGGCATCTGGATCTTCATGGCTGCCTTTGATACCGGCGGCTTTACTCCGCATTCGCAAAGCATCCTCTATTATCACAGCCTGCCGTATGAACTGGTAACCATTGTTTTAATGGTGCTGGGCACATTAAACTTCAGCCTGCATTATGCGTTATGGAGCGGCAAGTTAAAGGAATTTTTCAAGAACGTCGAGACCCGCACCTTGTTTGTTTCTATTTCCGTTCTCTTTACGATCTCTGTCATTGGTTTGACCCAGTTAAGGGTTTACCCAACCTGGCTGGGGATGTTTCGCAAAGGTTTTTACCAAATGATCTCCGCGCATACCGGCACAGGCTACATGACTATTTACGCGCCGCAGTTCCCGCAGGAATGGGGCTTTCTGGCCCTGCTGATGATCACGATGGCCATGGGTTTTGGCGGCTCGGCCTGTTCTACGGCCGGCGGGATCAAAGCCCTGCGTATTGGCATCTTTTTTAAAGCCCTGATCCAGGATATCAGACGTATCATGGCGCCAGGCAGCGCGGTCATAGTGGCCAAGATCCACCACATTAAAGATATAGTTCTGGAAGACCGGCTGGTGCGTTCCTCACTCATCATTCTTATCACTTATGTGGTAACTTATTTTGCCGGCACCATTGTTGGTCTTTATTATGGTTATCCTTTTGACCAGGCCTCTTTTGAATCAGTTTCCGCGGCAGCCAACGTGGGCCTTTCCACCGGCATAACTGATCCCATGATGCCAACCGGCTTAAAGATCACCTACATTATTCAAATGTGGATCGGCAGGCTGGAGTTCATGTCGATCTTTATTCTCATCGGTATAGCTATTGCCAGGTTTAGCGGGGCAAAAGGGAGAAGCAAGTGAACTTTCAAATAACCAAGACACAAGATACAAGATACAAACAAAGTTCAAAAATCAAAATGCCAAAATTGGATATTGGGATTTGGTTATTGGTTATTGTTTGGTTATTGTATCTTGGAAATTGGTCATTTGCATCAACGGTTTCTGGGAATGAATTGGTTGAAAACGCCAAACAGTACAACGGAAAACTGATTGAGTATGAAGGCGAAGTGATCGGAGATATTATGAAGCGAGGCGACCACGCCTGGCTCAATGTCAATGATGGCCAACGCGCTATCGGCATCTGGGCCAGTGAAAAGCAGATCAATGATATTAAATATTTGGGCGATTACAACCATATCGGCGACAAGATCATGGTAACCGGTTTTTTTCAGCGGGCCTGCGGCCAGCACGGCGGCGACCTGGACATCCACGCGCTGAAGCTTATAATTTTGGAGCAGGGTCATGAGGTTAAGCATCCGGTCAGCCAGTGGAAAATTACGCTGGCAATCATTCTGCTGGTAATCACTTTAGCGGTCCAGCTCTTCTTTATCTGGAAAGCAAGGTTAGCAGCGAAAGCCTAGGTCCTGGCCGCAAAAGCCGCACTTACCAGCAGCAACATTCTTGAGGTCTGTTTGATAGCCTACTCTTTTGATCAGCAGTTTACTACATTTCGGGCAGTAGGTGTTTTCCGCTTTGTGGCCCGGAACATTGCCAAGGTAGACGAACTGCAAACCAGCATCTAAGCCGATCTGTCTGGCTTTTTCCAACGTGCTAATCGGCGTGGGCGGCAAATGGCTGTATTCTAAATAAGGCATGAACCTTGTCACGTGCCACGGGGTTTCCGGTCCCAGCTTTTTAACGATCCAATCAGCAATCCCTTTTAGTTGCGCCTCATCATCGTTCATGGTTGGAATGATATTAGTAACTATCTCAACATGCATGTCCCATTTCTTTTTAGCCCGCTCAGCTGCCTCCAGCACAGGCTTAAAATCCCTGATCTTAGCTAATTTAGTATAAAAGTCCTGGTTAAAACCTTTAACATCGACACGGAAGGCGTCTAAGTATGGGGCAATTGTATCCAGGGCCTCAAAAGTAACATAGCCGTTAGTCACCCAAACAGTATAAAGTCCAGCGGCCTTTGCCAACTTAGCTCCTTCATAAGAGTATTCAAACCAGACGATCGGCTCATTATAGGTCCAGGCAATTCCCTGGCAATTATTTTGTTTTGCCAACTCAACCAGATTTTCTGGTGGTAAATATTCCAGTTGCGGATCTTTTGCCTGCCCCAGTTTAACATGGGCGATCTGCCAATTCTGGCAGTGGCCGCAGCGCATGTTGCAGCCAAAGGTACCCAGGGATAATACCTTCGTACCAGGATAGAAATGAAAGAGCGGCTTTTTCTCGATCGGGTCAGCGGCAACGGAGGAAACTTTGGCGTAAATTAAAGAATAAAGTTTGCCTTCAATATTTTGCCTGACCCCGCAGATCCCAACCTTGCCCTGAGCTATCTTGCAGAACCAAGGGCAAAGGGTGCATTTGACCTTGTTGTCAGGCAGCTTTTCATAGAACATCGCTTCTTTTAATTCAGGCATACATACAAATTTTAGCATACAATACGCTGAAATTTCATTGTATTTCTTACGATATTATAATAGCGAGGTTTAATTATAATGATATTTGGATTAGGATGAACTGGAAATACGCAATTAATATTGGTATATTTTTCAGCAAGTTTCTTGATCC
>JAHIZU010000105.1 GCA_018814265.1 Candidatus Margulisiibacteriota bacterium
CCCAGGCCCCAGAGAGAGACAACCAGTTTAACCAGTCCGCCCAGGAAGGGGACTAAGCTGACTAAAGCCAGCAGGACAATGCCGGTTATGGTTTCGGTCACAACTGATTTTTTGTTGATCTTAACTGCTTTGAGCACCTTTTTGCCTGTATAGTGTGCGGCTGCGATGTAGCCGAATAAGCAGCCCACGCTAACCAGCAGGGCCCAGATCGGGATCAGCGGGATGCCAGCAATAGATATGGCTAATAGGATAATGATAGGCACAAAAAGCACAGCGACCAGCAGGCCGTATAAAAAGGTTTTGAGAAGATTTTTTTCAATGGTAGTTGAGACAAGCGCCAGTTGCGAAGGAAAGAAGGTGAGTGCCAAGACTACCAGAACAATAAAACCAATAAAGCTAATGATCTTAAAGATAATAAATCCGAGTGTCAATCCTGCCGCAACCGAAGCGCCCGAGCTTCCCACAAATGCGGGAAAGGCTATTTCAGTGACATTGCCTTTGACCACAGCGTTAGGGGCTTTTTCCACTTTGCCCATGATCGAAACCGCGTTGCCGCCGACCTCAGAGCCGTTATTCAAGATCAGCGAGCCGCCAACTGCCACGGCATCCCCATTGACTTTGCCGTTGACCGTGACCGAGCCGCCGACTGAGACTGCCTTGTCGACCTCTGTGCCAAAGGGCACCACAACATCCTGAAAGCTAAACATTGTATTCTCCGCTGCCGGAGCAGCCAAGGCTTGTGACACTCCCAGCCAGACAAGACCCAGGACCAGAACCAAACCAATAATTTTCTTTAACATACAACACCTCCTAAGGTATTTGCTCAATTCTAGTAATTAGAGGCCAGGCTGTCAAACGGAAATTGGCTTGCGCTAAGGCGAGGCTTGGGTGTAAAATTTATTGTATGAAAACCCACACCGACTATTTATATTTCACCACTAAGAAGCAAAAAGAGATCATTAATATCACGGATGAGGTTGAACAGGTTGTCAAAAAGTCCGGGGTCAAGGAGGGCATGGTCCTGGTTTCAGCCATGCACATTACAGCCGCGGTCTTTATTAATGATGAAGAATCCGGGATCAAGCAGGATTTTCTGGAGTGGGCAGAAAGGTTAGCCCCGTTCAATCCTGATTATCATCACCACCAAACCGGCGAATCCAATGGTGACGCGCATTTAAAGTCTATTTTATTCCACCACGAAGTGATCATTCCCATTACCAAAGGCCAGCTCGATTTCGGTCCCTGGCAGCAGGTCTTCTACGGTGAGTTTGACGGGCAGAGGAAGAAACGGCTGGTTGTTAAAGTGATCGGGGAATAAGGCTGGAAGGATCCACAGGGATAAGCCCTCCAGCCTTTAATTCAAAAAAATCAGGCGTTCAACTTCGCGAAAATAAGTCCAGCCACAATTGCTTGCACTAAACCACTAATGCTCCAGGTGATCACCATCAATAATGACACAGGGAAACTGGAATAGGTGATGACCATGCCGGGGATCGAAGCCACGACCCAATAACCAAGACCAAAAGAAGTCGCCCGGCTAACTATGCCGCCGGAAACCAGACCTTTTACTTTATCCCAAACCCAGGCCAGGGCCAGACCCAGGACAAAAGGATAAGCAAAAAAGACTGACATCAAGGGGTCTTCCCAGGGCCGGAATAAAGCAGTGTTCTGGTACTCTGCTGCCAGGCCGGGGAAAATAGCGTTTAACAAAAAGCTCCAGCCCATACCAACTATGAGCAAAACCACGCCAGCAACTAATCCAGGAAGCAAGACTTTTTTTACCATGCGACACCTCCTGGAGGGTATTTTCGCACCGTAATTTAATTAAGTCAATGTCTTTTGTCGTTTTGATGTTACTATTTTGAAATGTTAAGGGTTATTACTATTTTGAAATGTTAATTTTTCTGGTAACCTCTAGTTTAGAAAAGGAGGCTATCAGAAATGAGCAATCAAAGGTTGATAGTAACAATGAAAGATATGCAGAGATACAAAATATTGCAGGAAGTCATAGAGAAGAAGCTCAAAGGCACAGCAGCGGCAGAGATATTACAAATCACCCCTGTTCACGTTTCCAGGCTCAAAACAAAGCTGTCCAAGGAAGGTTTTGAAGGCATCTTGAGAAAGATCCCTCCACTGCCTCCGAATAAAAAAATAACCGAGGAAATGATCAAGGAAATAGTTAGGGTACGGAAGAAATTCTACTATGATTTCAACATTATGCACCTTAAGGATAAATTGGAAGAAAACCACGATATTCATCTCTGTTATGAATCTCTGCGGCAGATTTTGGTTCAGAATAATGATCACCATCCCAAAAAGAAGAAAAAAGTACATCGCCAGCGGCGCCGGATGCCCAAAGCCGGCATGCTAGTGCAAATGGATTCTTCTTAGCATCACTGGTTAGCCCATATCCCAGAGAAATGGTGGCTGATAGCTATGATCGATGATGCTACCAACGAGATCTCCTATGCAAAGCTTTTTTCTGGAGATACCTTGTTTACCAATATGCAGGTCATCAGGCGTTTTCTTGAATTAAAGGGTCTTTTCATGAGCCTTTATGTGGATAAAGCCAGCCACTTCAAAACAACGCGCTATGGCGGTCTCCACGTCGACATAAATCAGGAGCAGGATGATACACAAATAGAACGGGCGTTAGAAGAATTGGGGATCACCCTTATTCCGGCAAATTCTCCTCAAGCTAAAGGCCGGATAGAACGCCGTTTCCGGTTGTTTCAAGACTGCTTTATTAAAGAAATGCGGTTGGCCGGGGTTAAAAACTATGATGAAGCCAATAAATTTCTTCAGGAAAGGTTTCTGCCCTGGCATAACAAGAAATATACCCTTGAAGCAGAGAGTGTTTACCTGCCGCTGCCCAAAGAAAAGAATCTGGACCTGGTCTTTTGCCTCAAACAATGGCGCTCAGTTAGAAAAGATAATACTATTAGCCTCAACGGACAAATTATTCAGATAGCTCCTTCCCATCTTAGACTTTCTTTCGCTAAAACCAAGGTCCAGGTCTGCCAGCTAGAGGATGGTCGCATTTTTGTATTACATAAAAACAGAATTATTGCGGAATCCGCCGTAAACAAAAACGCAAAAATCACAAAGAGGTTAAAAAAGATCGAAAAATTGTTGGATCAGAGAGAATATACTACTCCAAAGAAGAGAGATTGGCCGGAAAAAGCGCATACTTCCACGGTAAATCATCCCTGGCGAACGGATTTTGCAGTATGGACCATGAAAAGAAAATTGAAGCAAGCCAGGCTTAATAGATCAAAAAGTCTCGCTGGGGTTTCTTAACATTTTAAATTAGTAAATTATTAACATCTTGACTTAGTAGTAACA
>JAHIZU010000106.1 GCA_018814265.1 Candidatus Margulisiibacteriota bacterium
CCGACCGTTTGCATAATATGAGAACGCTCCAGTATAAAGCCTCTGACAAAAGATATGAAAAAGCCTTCGAAACCCTTAACGTGTACGCGCGAATCGCAGATATCCTGGGGATGTGGCAGCTAAAACGCGAGCTGGAGGATTGGAGTTTTCTTTATCTTGAGCCGGATAAATTCAAGGCTATTGAACAACGACGTTCCCGAATTTTTCAGGCAAGCGAAAATGATATTGCCAAAATAAAATTGGCCATTGAGCAAAATTTTGCAACTGCTGGGCTGAAAGTTGAAATTCCCCTTGAAGGTCGCCATGTTTATGAGCTTTATCAGAGGATGCAGCAGAGGGGGATTACCGACGTGGAGCAATTGACGGCAACTGATATTTGGCGTTTGAACATTGTTGTGCCTGAGCGGGCAGGCTCTTATGTGGCGCTGGGGCGCCTGCATGAGCTTTATGAGCCGATACAGAAGGAACTTTGTGACTACATTGGTGACCCAAGGTCCAACGGCCATCGGTTTTTACATACCTATGTTGTTGTGCCGCTTTTTGGCAGATTGTTAGTCCAGATCCGTGACCGTAAAATGTTCGCCCATTACCGTTTTGGGATTATGGGTTTGAGCCCTGCTGAGCGGGAACAGGAAAAACAAAGACAGACCTGGCTGACAGCCGCCAGAAGCCATTTAGAAGAAGGCGGGCTGTCAACTGAGGAGACCTATGAAATAATTCGCCTGGTCAGCGCCCCGATAAAAGCCTATACGCCGAATGGGGATGAAATAGAATTGCCTTTTGGTTCAACTGTGCTTGATTTTGCCCGAAGTGTCCATGAGGAGGTCTTATATGCAGCTGCTGGAGGAATTGTCAATGGACAACGGGTGGAAATTTTTCATGAACTGCAATATGGTGACCGGGTAGACGTTATTAAGGACGAGGCGGTAATTCCTACACTTGAATGGCTGGAACATGTCCGGACACCGGAGGCCAAAAGTTCTATCAGAGTCTTTTTGTCTATTCAGGCAAATATAGATATCTATGCTGGCGCCTTGAAGGCCTTGGACGCGGCTTTAAAAAAATATTTTATTCCAGCAAAAGATCTGATCGAAACAGATTTGTTTAGCCGATTTGTCAGGACGTATGGGTCTAGCGATTCGCAGGCCTTTCTGCTGGAAATTGGCAAAGGCCGAAGAAATGTCGAAAAGATAGTGAGGGAGTTGCGGGCTTATTATCGAAAGCTATTTAAGAGGATTATTAAAAAGGCTGCTGAGCAACCTGATGAGTTCTCCCCATATTATTTATCGATTGAGACCGAGGATGAACGCGGAAAATTAAAGATCCTGGTTAATGAATTAGATTCCATGGGCTATAACATTCATGATATTTTTCAAGCGGACTCTGAAAAACCGGAAAAGGCAATTATTGTTTTTGCCGTTGATCTATTGCCAAGGCGTGGGTTGGCGGGGACGCTCAGACGGATCCAAACAATTCAGGTCCAGACAATTGCTGCCACAGTTGGGGCAACAACCTTGCTAAGGCCGGACGGCGTGGAAGCCTTGAGAAGGCGCAGGAGAATATAAACTATTAGTGTCCTGATTCAGCCCAGTTTTTCCCGGTCCCCAAATCTACTTTGACCGGAACTTTTAAAGCGAGAGCCGCGACCATTTCTTCCTCAACAATCTTTTTGATTTTTTCAACTTCTTCTTTTGGGCATTCAAATACTAATTCATCGTGGACTTGAAGGAGCAGGCGAGATTGGTAGTCAGTAGCCTGTAGGCTGTTAAATATTTTGACCATGGCAACTTTGATCATGTCCGCCGCGGTCCCCTGGACTGGCGTGTTGATCGCGGTTCGCTCGGCAAATGAACGCAAACCATGGTTAGGGTTGTTTATGTCAGGCAGCGGCCTCTTCCTGCCCAGCATGGTCGTGACATAACCGTTTTCTTTAGCTTGTTTAATGGTCTTATCTATGAATTCTTTAACGCCTGTGTGTTTATTAAAATACTTGCTGATGTACTCGGCTGCTTCTGTCCTTTTGATCTTTAATTGTTTGGCCAGGCCGAAATCGGAAATGCCATAGATAATGCCAAAATTAACGGTCTTGGCAGCGGCGCGGCTAATCCCAAGCTCGTCAGCAGTTAATTGATGTATGTCGTGGTTTTCCTGGAAAGCGGCCAGCAATACCGGATCCTGACTTAGATCCGCCAGGATGCGCAGTTCGATCTGTGAATAGTCGGCCGCGATCATGACCCAATCCTTTTTTCCTGGCACAAAGGCTGCGCGGATGCGCTTGCCCCAGTCGCCCTTGGCCGGGATATTCTGCAGATTTGGCTTGGAACTGGACAGCCGACCCGTGGCGGTGATGGTTTGATTAAAAGAAGTATGTATGCGGCTGGTTTTTGTATGGACCAGGGTAGGGAGGACATCGACATAAGTGGATTTTAGTTTGGTCAGCTGACGATAGGCCATAAGTTTTTCCGCGATCTCAAATTTTTGCGCGGCCAGCTCTTCTAATACTTCCACGTTAGTGGAGATGCCGGTCTTGGTGCGCTTGATCACCGGCAGCTGCAGTTTTTCAAATAGGATCTTTGATAATTGTTTAGGGGAATTGAGGTTAAAGGTCTCTCCGGCAATGGCATAGATATCTTCTTCCACATCCTTGAGTGATTTTTCCATCTCCTTGGACATTTTGTTTAGGAGCGCTGCATCCAGGCTAATGCCATTGCTTTCCATCTCAACCAGCACGGCGATCAGCGGCATTTCAACCTCATAAAAAAGCTTGTCCAGCTTTTGGCCTTTAAGCGCCAGCTTGAATATTTCGTATAAGCCAAAAGTTACGTCAGCGTCCGAGGCCGCGTAATCAATGGCTACCTCAATGGGCACCTCAGCAAAGTTCTCATATTCCGCGTCTTTGCCGATCAATTCTACTAATTTGATCATTTCCCGGCCCAAAAATTGTTTACCCAGTGTTTTTAAGGCGTATTTGCCGGAAATCGGATCAAGCAGGTAAGCTGCCACCATGGTGTCAAAGAGCGGGCCGCTGACCTCAAGGCCGGCATTTTTTAGTATCTCGATATCATACTTAATATTATGGCCGATCTTTAATTTGTCCGAACTGAATAAAGGTTGTAATCTGTCCAGCACAATCTTTAAAGGAACCTGAGACTGAACGTCTCGGTTCCTTTTGTCGGAACCGCGAAGCACCTCGACTTCGCTCGGTGCTGCCCTGAGCATCTCGACTCCGCTCGATGCTGCCCCGAGCTTGTCGAGGGGCTTGCCGAAGGGTTTATTCGCAGGTTCCGATTTGTGTCCGATAGGTATATAGAAGGCAGACTTTGCTTCTGTGGAGATCGACAGACCGACGATCTTGGCAGTAAAGGGATCTAGGCTGGTGGTTTCCAGATCAAAAGCAAACGCCTGGGCGGCTTGGAGTTTCTTGATCAATTTGGCCAGGGTTTCTTCGCTTTGCACGCAGGTAAAATCCAATTCAGAGATCTTGATCCTCTTTTTTTCTATGATCTCTTCGGTTTGGTATCCCTCAACTCCCTGGCTGTATTTTTTGACCAGGCGGTCAAATTCCAGTTTAGTAAATAACGGCAGGACTTTTTGCCAATTGATGCCAGTGCGTTTGCATTTATCAAAATCAATTTCAATCGGAACATTGGTGACAATGGTTGCCAGCATCTTGCTTAGTTTTGCCAGCTCAATGTTCTTTTTAATGTTCTCTTTGAGCGCTTTTTTAGTTATACGGTCAACATTCTCCAGAATATTCTCTAAAGTCCCGAATTCTTTTAATAGCTGGGCCGCTGTTTTGTCGCCAACCTTGGGCACGCCGGGAATATTGTCTGAAGCATCGCCCTTTAACGCCTTAAAATCAATTATTTGACTGGCCTGAATGCCGTAACGGTCTGTGACTTCCTTTTCTCCGTAAAGCATGGTATCGGTTATGCCTTTACGCGTGGTCAGCACCTTAATCTTCTTGCTTACCAGCTGCAGCGTATCAAGGTCGCCGGTTAATATCTCAACCGTGTACCCTTGTTGCTCTGCTTCTTTGGCCAGGGTGCCAATTACGTCGTCGGCTTCAAAACCAGCGATCTCATAGATCGGGATATCAAGGGCTTCCGCGATTTGTTTTACGTAAGGGAACTGTTCGCGCAGGCTGGGCGGGGCCTTGTCGCGAGTGGCTTTATATTCTTTATACTCTTTATGCCTGAAGGTTGGCTCAGGCCGGTCAAAAGAAATTGCTACAAAATCAGGTTTTTCGTCCAGAACTTTGAGCAGCATGGTGGTAAAACCGTAGATGGCATTGGTAGTAATGCCGCTAGTGGTGCGCATGGTGTCGGGCAGGGCATAGAAAGCGCGGTAGGCGAGGGAGTTTCCGTCTATTAGGACGATCAGGGGGTCGTGTGTTTTAGGATTTTTCACCCAATTGATATCTGGTAAATCTTCTAATAACGATATTTTCGCCGATCTTAGCGACCAGGTCAGACAACAGGTCTTTAATGCTTGTTTTGGGATCCTTAATATAGGGCTGGTCCAGCAAGCAGATCTCAGAGTAAAACTTCTCAATTCGTCCTTCAACTATTTTTTGCCTGGCTTTTTCCGGTTTGCCTTCCTGCTTGGCCTGGGTCTCCAAGATATCCTTTTCATGAGCAATAATGCCTTCCGGCACATCCTCACGGGAAACATATTGCGGATTAGAAGCGGCGATCTGCATGCTGATATCTTTAACAAAGGCCTGGAACTCAATGTTCTTGGCCACAAAATCAGTTTCGCTGTTCACTTCCACTAAAACACCGAGCTTGCCGCCGATATGGATGTAAGAATCAACTAAGCCCTGGGCCGCGACCCGGCCGGCGCGTTTAGCTGCCGAGGCCAGACCTTTCTTCCGGAGGATATCAGAAGCCTTTTCCATGTCACCATTGGCTTCGGCTAAAGCTTTTTTGCAATCCATCATGCCGCAGCTGGTTTTTTCTCTGAGTTTTTGAATTGATTCCACGCTGATAGTCATTTATCTCCCCCGTTAAAATCCGGTACGTTTTTCTTCTGGCTTTTCTACGATCTCAGCCTTGACCAGCCCGGCTTCTTCGATCCTTTGTTCTTCGCTTAAGACGTTTACTTCTTCAGGCGTGTCTAAAGGCACCGCGATCTCGTCAGTCTTCTCTTCAATCGGCTTAGCGATTTCTCGACCGGTTATGACTGCTTCAGCCACGATGCGGGTCAGCAGCTTGATCGCCCGAATAGCGTCATCGTTGCCCGGCATTGGATATTCAACCTCGTCAGGATCTGCGTTGGTATCAATAATAGCCACAATAGGAATGCCCAGCTTTCTGGCTTCATTGACCGCGGTCTGTTCCTTTTTTGTGTCAACGACGAAGACGACGGCTGGCAAGCCGGTCATCTGTCTGATGCCGCCCAGTCCGCGGACGAGTTTCCTGTGTTCGCGTTCGATCAAGATAACCTCTTTCTTGGGCAAAAGATCAAAAGTTCCTTCTTCCTTCATTTTCTCGATCTCGTTGAGCCGGGCGATGTTCTTTTTTAATGTCTTAAAATTGGTCAGAGTGCCGCCCATCCAGCGCTGGTTAACATAGAACATGCCGCAGCGTTTAGCTTCTTCTTCAATTGCTTCCTGGGCCTGCTTTTTTGTGCCGATAAAGAGAACGGTGCCATTGTTGGCCATGGCGTTTTTAATGAATTCGTAGGCTTTATCGATCAGCGGGATCGATTTATTAAGATCTATAACATGGATGTCATTCCGCGCAGCATAGATGTATCTTTTCATTTTTGGATTCCAGCGCTTGCTCTGATGGCCAAAATGGACACCAGCCTCAAGCAATTCTTTCATACTAACAACCGGCATTTTTTACCTCCTTATGGGTCAAAACGAGAATTTATCTTATCACAATAGCCTTAAATTTGCAATATCGGCGGCTGTTTCCGGCTAAAAAAGGTTTCCGGAAAGCCATCCAGCGGCCAGCCGCGTTCATCCAGAGACAGGGAGAAATAAGAGGTAGCATTGTTGGCGAAGTTGCCATAGGGATGATAGGCATAGTGGAAGCCGATGCCGGCAAAATTCAGGCTAACACCGAAAGTAAAATTATTTTGAATGCCGTTGGGTTGCGGATCCTGGTCCATGCCGCCCCTGAGCGTCAGGAAATGATTGGGCGAGAACTCCAGGCCAAGGTGGGTGGTGGTTGGTTTGGCGCTCTGCAGGCTAAGGTCTGCGTCGGCCACGGCGGTCAGTTCCAGGGGCGAGAGAATAGCTGACTCGAACTCTTCACCCATCAGAAACATTCTGGTGCCGATCTTGATCGACAGGGGTAAATCCTCTTCCTGGCCGCTGCGGTAGTGGATCTTGCCCGAACTTAAGAGGTTCTGGCCGACCAGGCCAAAAGAAAGCCAGCCCAAGCCTTTTTGGAGGAAACCAACATCAATGTTCATGCCTGAGCCGTAGGCGTCATTGAGTTCATTGCCGTCCTGAGAAAAGAACTTGAGATTAATGCCCAGGGAGACTTTTTCCGAAAGTTTCCTGCCGTAGGAAGCCAGCAGCACGCTGTTGCCGAAGTTTGATCTCTGCAGCAGGGTGCCGGCAGTGTCCCGGATATCGATGGCGGTGACCGCGGCCGCCGCATAGCCGATACCAATGGCGCTTCTTTCTCCCAGCGGATAAACCCCGCCTAAAACTGTGTACTGCACTTCTTCTAATAAACTGCCGGACATGCTGGTGAACTCAAAGGCGTCAATTTCGCCCAAGCCGGCCGGGTTATTAAAAATAGTGTCACTATTTTCCGCCACGGCAACGTAAGCCTTGCCCATTCCTAAGGCCCGGGCGCCGACACCAATGGCCAACGGATCGAATGCCGTCTGTGCAAATGACCAAGATACAAGTAACAAGAACCAAGCAATAACCAAGAAACAAATTCCAATAACCAATTTCGGAATTTTGAATTTTGAATTTGAAATTTGTTTGTATCTTGTATCTTGTTTCTTGGTTATTGGTTTATAACCCATATCTTCCCCTTGCCAACCCTTTGTCCTGAAGTGGTAACGACCTGATAGAGGTAGATGCCATTGCCGACAATTTCGTTGGAGTAGCTATATCCATCCCAGCCGGTTTTATTGGTCACGCCGCCTTGCAGGTTAAAGTTCATTCTTTGCATCAGGCGGGCGGACATATCATATATATAGAGCAGCGCTTCGGTGGTTGTGTCAGAGGTGCACTCAAAGGTTGTGGCCTGTCCGCCAACAGGATTAAAAGGGTTGGGATAGTTGATGACGGTGGCAGCCAGGATCAATGTTAGTAACCAGCTAAGTTTTTTCATGCTTGATAGCCTTTGGGGTCGATTGGGTTAATTATGCTATAATAAACAACAAGGTGTCAATTAGAGAAAACTTGCAAGTTGTTAGAGAGCGGATCAAGCAGGCCGCGCAGTCAGTTCGACGCGACCCCCAGGAAATTAAACTCATTGCCGCGGTTAAAGCCCTGCCCACCGAGCTGGTTTTAGAAGCCTTAGAAGCCGGCCTCACCGATATTGGTTATAATAAAGTGCAAGAGGCCCAAGCCAAACAGGCAGCCATCAGGGCCAAGTTTCCTCAGGTAACCTGGCACATGATCGGGCATTTGCAGCGGAATAAAGTTAGACAGGCGCTTGATAATTTTGATATAATACAAACAGTTGACTCGGAACGGCTGGCAAGGGAAATAGAACTTAGAGCGCAGAGCACGGAATACAGAACACAGGTTCCGATTTTGATCGAAGTTAATACCTCGGGTGAAGAGACAAAATACGGCATACCTATTGATTCGACCATTGATTTTTTGCAAAAGATATCTAAATTTGGTAATATTAAAGTCCAAGGCTTAATGACCATAGGCCTCTTTACAAGCGATCTGGAAAAAGTCAGGCCCTGTTTTAGGCAGTTGAGAGAATTAAGCGAAAAAATTAAAAATTTGAGCCTGCCCAATGTGGAGATGAAATATCTCTCCATGGGCATGACTGATGATTTTGAAGTCGCGATCCAGGAAGGCTCAAATATGGTGAGAATTGGCCGAGCAATTTTTGGTCAAAGGAGATGATTGAAAATGGTTGAAGGTCTGTTTAAAAGGGCAAAAGCTTTTATCGGGATGGAAGAAGAAGGAGAAGAAGAAAAGCCATACGGCCAGCAGCTGGATATGTCGACTATTTTAAAGGGCAAAAGGGAAGCCAAGGGTGAGCCAGGCTATGAGGTCATGGTCTATGAACCAAAGGTTTATGAGGACTCCTTAAATATTTCCACTAATCTGCGTTCCGGCTCGCCAGTGATCATAAATTTAAAGCATCTTGACCCGACCGAAGGCACCCGCTTAATTGATTTTGTTTGCGGCACGGCTTATGCCATTGACGGGCACATGATGAAGATCGGGGAAACCATCTTTCTTTTTACCCCCAATAGTATTGCCATAACTTCTGCAGAGGAACGCTCATCACTCGAGGAAGAAATAACATTTGAACAGGAAAAGCGAGAAACATTTTTCTCCCGCTAATGAGGTAATAGGTTGACAACGATCGGTTTTATTGGCGGCGGCAAGATGGCCGAAGCCATAATTAAAGGTTTGCTCTCATCTAAAATAGTCGAACCCCATGATATTTGCGCTTTTGATATTGCCGGGAGCCGCTTAAACCAGCTGTTCAAGGCTTTTCGCATCTCGGCTGACCTGAAAGATAATCAGCAGGTGCTGGCTAATTCACAGACGGTTATTTTAGCGGTCAAGCCCCAGGATATGGACACGGTCCTGGCTGGCCTGGAAATTAGCGCTGATAAATTGGTCATTTCTATTGCCGCGGGAATCACCCTGGCTTATCTGGAAAAAAAGTTTCCTGGCCTGCCAGTTGTCCGCGTGATGCCCAACAACCCGGCGTTGGTCCAGGCGGGGATCTCGGCGATCGCCGCCGGAAAAAACGCTAAAAGGGAACATCTGGAGCAGGCCAAAAAGATCTTTGGGGCGGTTGGCCAGGTGGTGGAAGTTGATGAAAAACTAATGGACGCGATTACCGGGCTTTCCGGTTCTGGGCCAGCTTTTGTATATCTGGTTATCGAGGCTCTGGCCAAGGCTGGAGAGGATCTGGGGATCGATAAGAAAGAAGCTGAGAAACTGGCGATCGGCACTGTTATGGGCGCAGCCCAGACCATGCTGCAGACAGGCAAGTCGGCTTCAGAGCTCAGGGAAATGGTTGCCTCGCCGGGCGGCACCACAATCGCCGGCTTAAAAGTCCTGGAAGAAAAGAAATTTTTTGCTGCCCTGGTGGAAGCGGTTAAAGCAGCAGCGGAAAGATCCAAAAAATTAAGTAAGTAACATATGGAACCTGAGACTGAACGTCTCGGTTCCATAACGTTTAAGGAACCGCGAAGTTTATTCGCAGGTTCCTTGGAAAAATAAGCATGGACTTCATAATTTTTGTTGTCAATTTTCTTTTTTCAGCTTCTTATGTGCTTTTGGCTGTCAGAGCTGTTTTGCCCTGGATCCGGCACAATAAACAGGATTCGCTGCTCCGACCGATCTATTTATTGACCGATCCGGTCTTGTCAGTTATTCGGCTGGGACTGCCGCCGGCCAGGATCGGCATGGATGTCTCGCCCTATGTGGTGATCGTTCTGCTCTGGATCGCTCAAAAGGTGATTTTGAAGATGTTGTCGTAAGTCGGTATTGGTATCGGTAACGTCTCGGTTTAGTTTTGGTTGTGGATGTTGTCAGCACAAGAACGATAACAAAACCCATAACGAGACTAAATACGATACCGATACCCAAACCAAAAACAGGAGGCATTAGATGTCAGTTTTAATCGTTGGCTCCATTGGTCTAGATACAGTTGAAACGCCTTTTGGCAAGAAACAGGATATCCTGGGTGGTTCAGCTATCCATGCTTCGATCTCCTCCAGTTTCTACGCTGACACGGCCATCGTTGGCGTGGCTGGCAGCGATTTTCCCAAGGAGTATTTGGAGTTTTTAAGATCCAGGAACATTGATGTCGAGGGCATCCAGATTTTACCGGGAGAGACTTTTCGCTGGTCAGGCTATTATGAATACGATATGAACCAGGCCCATACCAAGGATACCAAGCTAAATGTTTATACCCTGTTTGATCCCAAGATCCCTGATAAGCTCAAGGATGCTGAATTTGTTTTTCTGGCTAACCTTGACCCTGAGCTGCAGCTCAAGGTCCTTGATCAATTGAAAAAGCCAAAACTGGTGGCCATGGATACCATGAATTTTTGGATCGAAAATAAGCGGGAGGCTTTGCACGAAGTGATCAAGCGGGTGGATGTTGTTTTAATGAACGATGGCGAGGCCCGCCAATTTATGGAAACCCCGAATATTCCGATCGCTGCTGCGCGTCTCCTGAAACTGGGCGCGAAATCCGTGATCATTAAAAAAGGCTAACACGGAGCCTTGCTGTTCTCAGCTGACGGCCATTTTTCCGCGCCGTCGTACCCGCAGGATATGCTGCGCGATCCCACCGGGGCGGGTGACTCGTTTGCCGGCGGCTTTATCGGCCATTTGGCCAAAACAGATGATCTGTCCGAGGGCAATATCCGTCGGGCGATCATTGTTGGCTCGGTCATGGCTTCTTACAATGTCGAGGATTTCAGCCTTGACCGGATGAAACGGCTGACACCGAAGGAGATCTTTGGACGCTTTGAAGAATTTCGGCGCTTTTCCGAATTCGAAGCGATAGCTGCGCCGCATTAAAAACTAGGAGGAGAAATAATGATTAAGGAGTTTCAAAGGATCGGTAAGTTTTTGTTTCAAGAAGGATTAATTGATTCGCATGGCGGTAATATGAGCCTGTTGGAGGGAGATCGGATCTTCATCACCCGCCGGGATTCCATGCTGGGGGACCTTAGGGAAAGCGATATTGTTGAAGTTGGTCTGGAGACTGGGCCGGAAGACGGGCAGGCCTCGCGGGAATTGCCGACCCATCGGGCTATTTACAAGCTGGGCAAAGCCAAGGCCATAGTCCACGCGCATTCCGCGAATGCTATTGCGCTGTCTATTACCGACAATAAGATCGTGCCGCAGGATGCCGAAGGCCTGTACTTTTATAAGGCCGCGCCGATCGTTCGGGTGCGTGACGGTATTGGTTCGGAAGAGACCGTTCGCCTGCTGCCGAATTTTTTGGGCGGCGAGAATGTGATTGCCGTGGTCAAGAGCCACGGTAGTTTTGCTGTTGGCAATAGTTTGGCCGAGGCCTACAAGTACACTTCATCCTTAGAAAATTCCTGCAAGATCATTGTGGCCATAAGATCTTCTGGCGGTAGAGGACCAGGTTCAGGAGGAGGAAGAGTACCAGGAGTAGGGGGGAGAGACATAGGACAAGGACGGGGCCCGGTAGGCGGGGGACATGGACGAAGAGACAAGGGTGGATATAAGTCAGCCATTCCGCCCGGCATCGGAGTTATGGACAGAAGCCGGCGCCACAAACGATGACAGAGTTTGAAGCCTTATTATCCGGATTAAAAAGTTATAATCCCCAGGCGGATCTTGGGGTGGTCAGGAAGGCGTATGCTTTTGCCGACCACGCCCATCGGGAACATAAGAGACTTTCCGGCGAACCCTATATTACCCATCCTTTGGCAGTGGCATCGATCCTGGTGGAGCTCGAGCAGGACCCTTTGACCATTGCCGCGGCGCTGCTGCATGATGTGGTTGAGGATGCTGAGGTTAGCCGCGAGGACCTGACTAAAGAATTCGGGGCTGAAGTGGCCAAGCTGGTTGAGGGTGTTACAAAATTGAGCCAGCTGACCTTTACCAGCCGCGAAGTCCGCCAGGCTGAAAATTTCCGCAAAATGTTCGTGGCCATGGGTGAAGATTTTCGGATCATTGTTATCAAGTTATCGGACCGCCTGCACAATATGCGCACCTTAAAATACCTGCCCCCGCCCAAACAAAAGGATACTGCTTTAGAAACCCGCGAGATCTTTGCTCCTTTAGCCCATCGCTTAGGCATGTGGCGCTTGAAGTGGGAGCTGGAGGACCTGGCGTTTTCTTTTTTAGAGCCGGACAAGTACGAGGAGGTCAAGGGCTGGGTGACGGAAAGCCGCGGCGCGCGCGAAAGATATATCAAGAGTTTTATTGAAGAGTCCACGGCCATGCTGAAAAAGGTTGGCGTTGATGGCCATAGCTACGGCCGGCCCAAACATTTCTACAGCATTTACCACAAGATGGTCGATCAGAATTTAGACTTTGATGAGATCTATGATCTGACAGCTGTCCGGATCGTTGTTGACACCATCAAAGAGTGCTATGCCGTGCTGGGTCTGGTCCACGCGGCCTGGAAGCCGATCCCAGGGAGGTTCCGCGATTATATTGCCATGCCCAAATCAAATGGTTATCAATCCTTGCACACCACAGTCATCGGGCCGTCCGGCAAACCAGTGGAGATCCAGATCCGGACCAAGGAAATGCACCGGATAGCGGAATATGGCATTGCTGCCCACTGGCGCTACAAAGAAAAAGATACTGATAAGGGGCTGGACCAGAAAATGTCCTGGTTTCGGCAAATGCTGGAATGGCAGGATGAGCTGAAGGATGCCAAGGATTTTATGGAAAGCTTAAAGATCGATCTTTTTGTTGATGAAGTTTTTGTTTTTACGCCCAAGGGTGATGTTTTTGGCCTGCCGATCGGCGCGACGCCGGTTGATTTCGCCTATCATGTGCATACCGAGGTTGGGCATCGCACAGTTGGTGCGCGGGTCAACGGCCGGATCGTGCCTTTGGATTTTAAATTGCGCCACGGCGACATTGTTGAGATGCTGACCGGGAAAAAAGATAATCCCAGCCGGGATTGGGTGAGGTTTGTTAAGACCGCGGGAGCGCGGGTTAAGGTCAATAACTGGTTTAAGAAGCAGCGCGGCGTCAAAAAGGAAGAAGCTGCGCAGGCCATTGTGGCCAGGGAAGACGAGCCGCAGGTCAAGCCATTGCTCGTGCCGCGGCCCAGGGTTAAAGCCAAGTCAGCGGTCACGGTTTCCGGCCTGGAGAACGTCCTGGTCCGTTTTTCCCGCTGCTGCCGGCCGATCCCCGGTGAGGAGATCATTGGATTTGTAACTCGGGGCAAAGGCATTACTGTTCATCGCCATGATTGTCCCAATGTGATAAGCCAGGATATCCCAAAGGAGCGAGTTATCCGGGTAGATTGGAATCCCAAAAGAGAGATCGTGTTTCCAGTGGAAGTAGAGGTTGAGGCTTTTGATCGAGTAGGGGTGCTCAAGGATATTCTGGGCCAGATCTCGGAGATAAAGACCAATGTTTCAGCTGCCAAGATCTCCACCAAACGCGGCAGTTCCGCGTTTTTGCGCCTAACGGTTGATGTAAAAGATAAGCAGCATCTTGAACAGGTTATCAAAGCCATCCGCAGTTTAAAAGATGTCTATGATGTGCATAGGTAGGGAGCTACTTCTTATTTCTTGCTTTTTTTCATAAAGGGATTTTTAAGACTATCAGATGACCAGATAATCAGAACTGGAATATCAGAGTATTGGAGAATCAGATCTTTCTGGTATTCTGGTAATCTGATCCTCCAGCTCCGGTCTTCTGATTTTCTGGTACTCTGACACCACTGTCAATGGAGTAGGGGATGCGCTTTTTTACTGAAATTACCCAGAAAACCCTTTGACGGTATCTAATGAAGGCGTATAATCACGTCAAAGGGGTTAATGTGTATCCAAAAAACGGAATCACAACAGTACTAATAATTTTTGTCTTTTCTTTATTTTTTTGCCTTCCTTCTTTTTCTTACAACCAAGCAGAATATGAACAGGCAATATTAAAAGAAAGGGAGACACAAAGGACTTTAGAAACCGAGAAGTATTATGACGAAAGGATAGGGGAATATGTTGATGTTGTTGCTGGTGAGATATTGGTAAAATTTAAGCCCTCGGTTTCAGCCCAATCCATTAATTTATTGAGTGGAAAGAATCATTTGAAAATTGTTAGAGCACTTCAAACGGCTGGGGCTTATCTGTTTTCTGTCTCGGATGAGGGCAAGAGCATTTCGGTGAAGGAAATGGTTGAAATTTATAAAAAACTATCGAATGTTGAATATGCTGAGCCAAATTTCATTTATCATGGTTTCTCAGTTGTTCCAAATGACGTTTATTATTCTTTGCAATGGGGCTTAGCAACTATTGAAGCTCCTCTCGCTTGGTGCGAAGAAACTGGCATTTCAAATGTCATAATAGCAGTAGTTGATTCAGGGATTGATTTGCTTCATCCCGATTTGATTAATAAATTGATGACATCTCCAGGCGGTTGGGATTTTGTTGATAACGATAGCGATCCTAGTGATGAGCTTGGTCATGGAACTCATGTGGCTGGTATTGCAGCGGCTTCTACTGATAATAATTTGGGAATTGCTGGGCTCTCTTGGGGATGTAAAATCATGGCTGTGAGAGTCATTGACGCCAATAATCAAGCGTCTACGACAGACGTATCTGATGGAATTATTTATGCAGCTAATAATGGAGCAAATGTGATTAACCTTAGTTTGGGTGGGCCTGGATATTCGAGTGAAATGAATGCCGCGATCCAGTACGCGCACAGTAAGGGTTGCGTTATAGCTGCTTCAGCTGGTAATGACGGAATGACAACCAATTATGTTAATTATCCTGCTTCTTATGATAATGTCATAAGTGTTGCTGCAACAAATAATAGTGATTCTCATGCATATTATTCAACTTACAATAATTATGTTGATGTAAGTGCACCTGGAGGAGAATTATTCTACTTACATGATCCTAGAGCTATATATAGTA
>JAHIZU010000107.1 GCA_018814265.1 Candidatus Margulisiibacteriota bacterium
CGTCTGGATAGCCCTTTACCACACCGAGCTCCGCCGCCTGAGCAATATACTGCGCTGCCCAGTGCCTAGCCGCCACATCGCGGAAAGTCCCCTCTCCCTTTGGGAGAGGGGATTTAGGGGTGAGGGTTTCGGGAAGTGCTTTCATCAGTAAAGTACACATTTCCGCGCGAGTAATATTACCCTCAGGCTTAAACGTCCCATTAGGATAACCAGTGATGATCTTTTGCATGGCTAATAAAGAAATTGGTTCTCTGACCCAGTAGCCTTGCGGCACGTCTGGGAAGGCTGCCAGCCGCAGGAGGCGGATATTTTTTGCCACGGTTTCTTTGCCCCGATCATTGTACCCAGCAACGACCAGCTTGTTCTTGCCAACAGCTAAGTTGGCCGTGGCGTTAAATTCCCCTTTTAAAGAAAACCGCACATCTTTGCTGTTTAGCCGCAGGGTGCGAATATTTGGATCCAGCACATTGCCAATAACCTGCAGCCTGTCTTCAAAAGTAATTGATTTATCATTGGGCTGAATAATTTGGATCCTGGCAGGGATCTTGGGCGGCGGGGCAACCGCATAGGTCAGGGAAAAGAAATTGTTGGTTATGCCCGGCGCGCCGGCAAACTGGTGATAAGCATAGTCAAAACGAAACCCCCCGACATTTAAGCCAACTCCCGCGGTTAAGTTTGAAATAGCTGTTAAACTGCTGCCAGTGCCATCGCCGCCAGCATCCTGGTCAATGCCGGTGCGAATAGCCAGCAACGGGATTGGGGACCATTCAAGCCCATAGTGCATAAGCATAGGAAAATTATTTCTGGTTGGATAATAGTCAAGATCAAGCAGCAATTTCAGCTCTTGGGAGCCAAGCTGCCGCAAAGCGTCTTTTTCTCCCAAAACCCGCAGGGCAATGCCATTTTCCCAGACCGCGGGATAGGATTCTGTGTGGCCGGAGGCATAGGTTAGTTTGCCGCCCATTGAGTAAGGCAGGAGATTTTGCACTGTTGAGCCAACGTATAGCCAGGGCAAAAGCTTGAGCCGGATGCCCAGGTCTAGCTCGTAACCAGAAGCTGAACCATTGACTATGCCGTCACCGCTTAAACCAGCGTAGAATAATTTTAGGCTGGTGCCAAACAGGGTTTCAAACGGCAGCTTAAACGGCAGTCGGGTGTTCTCCAGCTTGTTGCCATAGGATAGAATTAATACATTATTATAGTAATTAATCGTCTCTTGTGAAGGATCGATCTCATAAACCGGGTCATTTGGGTCAGAGCCTTCCTTTACCTTGGTGGCATAGGCGCCGGCAATTGTTGAATTAGTAAAGCCAAGACCAAACACGCCCAGGTCTGTGGGGTAGGCCCCGGAAACATTGAGGTAGGAGTAATCTTCCATAAAATTGCCAGACATGGAAGTTGCTTGCCAGTTTTCCAGGCCGCCTAAGCCAGCAGGATTGGTGTAGAGCGCTCCCAGGTCATCAGTTAAGCCGACAAAGGCCTTGCCCATTCCCAGTATCCTGCCGCCAACTGACAGGCGCGTAGGGTCGGGCGCTATGGCCTGGGCATAGGCAAGCGTAAAGCTTGAAACTATAAAGGCAAAAATAAAGCTTAGAACTAAAAAGCTTTGTTTTGCTTTTTGCTTCTTGATTGATAAATATAATTTCATCTATAGACTACAAATTTTCCATTGGCAATTCTTCGGCCCGTGCCGTTGTCAATCACAAAATACCTATAAACACCGTTGGCCAGCGATTCGTTGCCATCACTTTTAACAGAAAGAGTCAGGGTGTTTATGCCAGGATTAATAGACACTTTCCTTATTTGGACCGGGCCGAGAGGGCCGGCCAGGCAGGCCGTGGCGTTGCTGCTTCCCTCATTGGCGTCTACAGTTATGGCTAAGTTGCCGTCTTGCTCTGGGTTCCAGGTCTGTTCCCCGGCTGGATAATGCGGCGCAGCAATAGCTGGTGGGGGAGCAATAGAGGAGGGGGTGGAAGAAACCACTCTTATCCCGTCGGCCAGTGTGCCAGAGCCCAGGATAACGCCGCCTGGCTTATTTGTTACAGTTATGTTGCGGTAGCCGGTTTCTGCGTTTGAGGCCACGCTAACCGTGATATACAGTTTTGTCTCATCAGTGCTCACAGAGTTGAGGCTGGTGACTGTTATGCCGGAAGAGACCTGCAATATATTCAGGTCTCTGGTTTTACTGGAAAAGCTTACCTCTGCTTCAGACGTAAAATTGGCTCCGGAAATGACGAGGATGGTGGTTTCTCCCTGGATAACCTCATTGGATGAGGTCCTGGAATTGCTAATGGCTTCCACGCTGGGATTATCAGCCGGATTTGAGGACGTGACGTTAAAAAGGCTAAAGCCTGTGCCAGTGCCGCCGTCAGGATTATTCACCACAATGTTGCTGGAGCCAATTGCCGCAGATGATTCTACGGAAACATTTATGGTTAATGAGGTTGAACTAACAAAGGTGGTGGGGATCTGGGTTGCGCCGGTTGTAGCATCAATGACATTGTTATTGCTAAAGGTGATCGTGGCGCTGCTTTGGAAATCCTGGCCAGTAACTGTTATTTGTCCGGTCCAGCCTTGTGGGGCAAAGGCAGGACTGGCTGAAAGCACCGTGGGGTTGGTTACTGAGCCGGATTGGATTGAGAGTAAACTGTTGCCAGTATTTGAAGTGCCGTCCGGGTTATAAACTGTAATATTCCTGGCGGCTGATGCCGCGGACGCAGAGATGGAAATGTTGACCAGTAATTTTGTGGGAATTTGGGCGTAGCTGTAAGAGTTAATGGTAATGCCAGCGCCGCTGACCTCAATAGTTGCGCCATTCTGAAAGCCATAACCAGACACTTCGATGGTCCTGGTAGCGCCCTGGGCCAGCGTGGATGGATCAGCGCTGTTAACTGCGGGCACGAGCGTTAAAACCGAGGCTTTTGTCCCAACCCCGGTATCTGGATTAGTTACAGTGATGCTTCGGGCTCCGGTAGTGGTTGTGGTGGCAATAGAAATGTTAGCTACGATTTCAGTTGTGCTATTAACCGTTACTGAATTAACTGTTACCCCGGAGCCAAAAGAAACAACTGGGACATCTGTGCCGCTGGTCCCTTGTAAATTGCTGCCAGTAATAGTTACGTTCTGGCTAGCCAGGCCCAGCGCCAGGCTTGAGGGCGAAATGGTTGAAACTTCCGGGGACACAACGTATTTTAGGATAAGCGAACTGGAGCCGCCGGCGATCCAGCCATTGTTAGCGTCAATAAAATGGATTGCCTCAAGGGAAGCAGTTGTTGCGGAGGCCTGCTCAGACCAGTCCCCAGCTGTGCGGCCGCCATTGGTGGTGTGATAAATTTTACCGCTATGGCCAACTACCCAACCTTCACTGGTAGTAACAAACCACACATCCTTGAGATCCACGCTTGAAGAACCGATGTTGATGCTGGTAATAGTTGGTGGGGCCCCTCCAATTCCTTCCATCAGCCGTGCGTTAGTGGTGGAGAAATCTCCTACAGCCCAGCCGGAAGATGTGGTCATTTGATGAATGCCGCGAGCGGCCAAATTAACGGTTGGCTGGATAAAAGACCAGCCGCTGCCGTTCCAAGTGCCCAGAAATCCACTGACCCCGGCCCTGTTTTCTATGGTCCAGGCGTCATTAGTGGCAATGCCGTGCACAGCGGTTAGATCCCAGGAACGGGTTACGCTGCTCCAGGTTTCGCCAGCGTCAGCTGTCCAGAAAAGGTTGTCAGTGCCGCCAATTTTCCCTACGGCAAAACCATAATTTTGATTTACAAACCAAAGATCTGTTAAAAACTCAATCCTTATAGGGTCCTTATAACTCCAGCTTGATCCACCATTTGTGCTTTTTATTATGTTTCCAAAAAAAGCGGAAATAGCAACAACGATTTTGCCGCTGTCAGCATAAATACCCACCAGACTCTCATCAGTTCCTGAATTAACCGTTGTCCAGGAGTTGCCCCGGTCAGTTGTTTTTAGAATGGTTCCGCCATTGCCGCAGGCGTAGCCTTCAGTCGAGCTTAAAAAGTAGATGTCGTTTAATAATTGGCCAGCGGGAGCCTCATACTGTTTAACCCAAATACCATCAGCAAAAGAAGAGGAAGCAAACAAACAAATGCACGCAATAATCAGGAACTTAAAGGCGTTGCGCATGGTAAAAATGATTATAAATAGATATTAGAAATGTGTCAAGCGCTAGTTGGCTCTTCAGCAGAAAGTGTGCCAAAAACCTGCGGCTGAACGCCGCGGTTTTTGATTTTTTGCTGACGACAAATTGGTTTTGAGGAACCGCGAGGTTTACTCGCAGGTTCCTCAAAAGATCAAATAAAGAAAATCTTTCATCACAATCATGTGTTTTTGTTGTTAATTAAGCAAAAGCTGCAATTATAAAACGTGTTTATTGGCACACTCTTTGCTATAGAGCCGCGCTAGTCCCAGCCAGATAACCGGTACTCCAGCACATTTGCAGGTTATAGCCGCCAGTTGGGCCATCCAGATCAATTATTTCGCCGGCAAAATAGAGGTTATTGATAAGCTTTGAGCGCATGGTTCTGGGATCAAGTTCTTTTAGCTCGATGCCTCCGGCGGTGACAATGGCTTTTTCGTGTCCCAGTAGGGAGCTAACATGGGTTCTTAGCTCCTTCAACAGGTGGAGGAGTTTGTTCCTTTCTTCTTTGGTGATGTTGTTGGCTTTTTTTTCGGGATCAATGCCGGACATGCGGACGATCACCGGGATAAGTTTTTGGGGCAGCAATTCAGCCAGGCTGTTCTTAAAAGCTTTATTGCTCATTTTTTTGAGATCGCGTTGGATCCTGGCGTCTAATTGGGGAAAATCCAGTGCTGGCTTTAGGTCGATCCTCAGTTCCACAGACCCATTAGCCAGGAGCGTGCCGATCTTCTTGCTCATATCCAAAATGATCGGGCCGCTTAAGCCAAAGTGTGTGAATAAGGCATCGCCAAAACGCTCATCATGTTTCTTAAGGCTTTGATAAATACTTATCCGAACATTTTTTAGGCTTAAACCCTGCAGGTCTTTTACCCAGGCATCTTTAGTGCGCACCGGCACCAAGGAGGGAACAGGCGGCACGATCTGATGGCCAAGTTTTTTAGCCCAGGCATAGCCATCACCGCTGGAGCCAGTAAAGGAGGCGGCTTGGCCGCCGGTCGTGATAATAAATTTGCCGGCAAAAAAATCACCTCGAGAGCTTTTTACCTTTTCGATCTGTCTGCCGACTTTGACCAGTTTGATCACAGTGCAACCCGTGACTACCCTAACTTTCTGCTCCTTGAGCCAATTGGTTAGCGCCCGCAGGACATCCAGGGCTTGATCGCTGACCGGAAAAACCCGCTGTCCCCGTTCGATTTTGGTGGCCACGCCGAGCTGGTTAAAGAAGTTGATCGTGTCCTGAACACTGAATTCATGCAAAGCCGAATAAAGGAATTTGCCGTTTTTTCCAAAGGCTTCAATCACAGTGGTTGGATCTTCTTCAGCTGTGGTGATATTACAGCGGCCTTTGCCGGAGAGGAGTAGCTTCTTGCCCAATTGTTCGTTCTTTTCCAGCAGGATGACTTTGGCGCCATTTTGCGCTGCCATGCCTGCGGCCAGCATGCCGGCCGGGCCGCCGCCGATTACCGCGATGTCATAGCGAGGATTAGTCAAGGCGCTTTTTCAGCAAATTATATTCTGACCACATTTCTTGAGGCAAGTCCTTGCCCAGTGAGCTAAAGAATTCTTTGATGCCGTTTAATTCCTGCGCCCAGTCTTTTTTGTTTACGCTAAAAAGCTGCTTCAGGTTATTTTTAGGTAATTTAATGCCGGTCAGGTCCAGGTCATAGTCGTGCGGCACAAAACCGATCAGGCTCTTGCGCGCGTCTGCCTGGCCGCGGCAGCGGCGGACTACCCATTCCAAAACCCTTAAGTTATCGCCAAAGCCCGGCCACAGGAAATTGCCGTTTTGGTCTTTTCTAAACCAGTTAACATGGAAAATCCTGGGCGGCGGGGTCATTTTTTTGCCCAGGTTTACCCAGTGCTTTAAGTAATCTCCCATGTTATAACCGCAGAAAGGCCGCATGGCCATGGGATCATGCCTGACTTCGCCCTGCTTGCCAAATTGGGCCGCGGTCCGTTCTGAAGCCATGGTGGCGCCCATAAAAACACCGTGCTGCCAGGTCAGGGCTTCATAAACCAGGGGAGCCAGAGCCGCGCGCCGCCCGCCAAAAATTATGGCTGAAATAGGCACGCCATGATGGTGCTCCAGCCGGTTGGTTACGGTGGGCACGTTTTGGATCGGCACGGTAAAGCGGGCGTTAGGATGCGCGCCGGTAATGACTTTCCCGTTCTCATCCAAAACTCCTGGTTTCCAGGGATAGCCCTTCCAGTCAATGCCGCGTTTTGGAATTGGCGGATCACCGTCTTCCCACCAGACTGTTTTGTCTGGTTTGAGCAGGACATTGGTAAAGATGGTATCCTGCTTAAGCGCAGCCATCATATTGGGATTGGTCTTGCTGTTGGTGCCTGGCCCAACCCCAAACAAGCCGTTTTCCGGGTTAATGGCCCAGAGCTTGCCGTCGCTATCGATCTTCATCCAGGCAATATCATCGCCCACGGTCCAGATGCGGTAGCCTTTTTTCCTTAAACCCTTGGGCGGAACCAGCATGGCCAGGTTGGTTTTGCCGCAGGCCGACGGGAAAGCCGCGGCAATATAGGTGATATAGCCGGTGGGATCTTCGATCCCCATGATCAGCATATGTTCGGCCAGCCAGCCCTCATCACGGGCCTGGCAGGAGGCGATCCTTAACGCCAAACACTTTTTGCCCAGCAGGACGTTGCCGCCATAGCCGGAATTAACACTGATAATAGTGTTGTCTTCAGGAAAATGGAGAATCAAGCGATTGTTGATATCAATATCAACTTTACCGTGCAGGCATTTTGTAAATTCGCCCTGGTTTTTTTCCAGATGATCAAGCACAGCTTTACCCATGCGGGTCATGATGCGCATGTTTAAAACAACGTAGATACTGTCTGTCAGCTCTACTCCGATCTTGCTAAAGGGCGAGCCGATCGGCCCCATGGAAAAGGGGATAACGTACATGGTGCGGCCTTTCATCGAGCCGCGAATTATATTGTAAGCGCGGCGATAGCCTTCCTTGGGCAGCATCCAGTTATTGATCGGTCCGGCATCGCGCTTGTTCTTGGTGCAAATATAAGTTAGCTTTTCAGTGCGGGCCACGTCATTTTGGGCTGTGCGGTGATAAACACTGCCCGGCAGTTTTTTTTGATCAAGCTTTACTATTTCGTTGATTTTAAAGGCTTCTTTTTCCAGCCGCTTTCTTTCTTCCTGCGAGCCGTCGCACCAGACAATTTTGTCTGGCTGGCAAAGTTTTGCGCATTCGCTGATCCATTGTTTTAGTTTTTTGTGTTTTGTCATTATGAATTCCCCCATCAAAAGATCGAACATCTATATTATAACAAAAACTACTAGCTGTTACGAGGCTTTTTATTGTATAATAAGGCATAATGAAGATTATTTCCCAAAAGCGCGAAGGCAATAAGGTTGCCCTGGAGATCGAAGCAGAGTATTCAGCTTTTACCAAAGCTGTGGACCAAACCCTGATCGAGGCGTGCAAAGATATTAAGATCCCTGGCTTCCGGCCTGGCAAAGCACC
>JAHIZU010000011.1 GCA_018814265.1 Candidatus Margulisiibacteriota bacterium
AACGAGGCTTCCTTGACTACAAAAGCAAACTCCCAGGATTCCTGGCGGCGGTCGAATTTAATAACAGCATAACTGCTGTCCAGCGCCTTTAACCCAAAATAGTATATTTCATTATATATCTGTCCAATACTAAAATCATGGATCCACTGGCTGCCAGCCAGGATATCATCAGATTGCAAATAAAGATCAAATGAAGCGCTGTCCCTGAGCCAGCCATATTCCTCAAAAAAGAACGGGCTTTGGCCGTAATCCAGCAAACCCTTGGTCAAAACAGCTTCATAGAAAAGCCCGGCCGCGAGCAGGATCGGCCGGCGTACTTTTAGGGAACTGGATACCCTGCCCCGGTTAGCATTGCCCGGCAGGTAGTCAGCATGCTCATAATTGATGTCCCAAAAGGCCTTTTGCACAAAAGGCCTGATAAATTGTGTCTCCAAAAAATAGGAAAAATCAACCCCGAATTTTATCCGGTCATAAACCCGGTCCACTGCCTGGGACGGAGCGTTTTCCGGATAGATCTTTTTTTCCTTGATCCTGCCAAATGAGGCTGACGGCGCAACGGCATAGGCATGATCATATAAAAATCCATGCATCCTGATCAAAACAGAAAAATCAGGATAGCGGTCTATGATACTGCGATTGAGCTCCTGATTAAGGCTGTAATCCGCAGTAAAGGACACTTCCGGCTCAATAGTCGCGATCCTGCCCTCCAGACCCCGCTGTTCATTAAAAGAAAGCTCTTTTGTTTTATCCCTGGGATCAGCAAACAATTGCAGCGTATAAGATAAACGTGTCCGCGGCTCAGCTTTTTCCCAGGCCAAATATTTCAGCTCAAGCTGCTGCCAATCTGACAACCGGACGATCTGCTGCAGCTGCGCCCCTGCCCCATTTTCACTGGAAAAATGCAGCGAAATATCCCCAAAAATCCCGGGATCAACAAAATAATGGCTGTGGACCAAGCCGTAAGTGCCGCGAAAGATATTTTTACCAGCCTGCAACGCGGGAAAAGGCAGCTCATAATATTTTCTCCTCCAATCATTAAAATACAAAGGCACATAATAAAAAGGCAGGTTAAACAACTTAAGGGTATTACGATGGGCCAAGCTGTAACCGGGATAAATATCCAGCCGGCCGGAATTTGAACTGAAAACCGGATAATAAAAAGGCGAAGCAGAAATGTCGTCCACGGAGATTTTTTTGCCGTAAAACTGGAAGCGTTTGCCGCGCAGGTAAGCAACCAGGTAACCAAATTTCAGGTCCTCACCAGCATAATTGCCAGTCCAGGGATTGATCCGGAAATAATCACCTTCAATAGAGAATTGCTCAAGCTGGCCCTTAAAGCCGTAAGATAATTCAATGACATCATGCTCAAGGTCATAGCTGGCCTGATTTGCTCTGACCTTTAGCCCGCCATATTTAAGATCAACGCCAAGCTGCTGTTTGCTGTCTATAAATATCCGTTTGCCGTCTGAATCAAAATGTTCCGGCGCAGAAACTGACAGTTCCAGCTGATTGATCTTTTTTGAGAGCGTTGAAGGGCCCTTTGCTTCAACCGGCAGGCAGGCAGCCGTAAAAACAATGGCCAAAAAGAGAGCGAACCTTATACTTGCCAAGGCGCTATTCCGCGGCTGGATCAATACACGCTTTCCCCAGGGGGTTTGACAAGTATGCCAAAAGTAACATTGCGATTGCCGTTATTTAGCAAATCGTCACCCTTAAGCGATACATCCATATAATCCCGAACCTCATATTCCCAACCCAGGCGGATCCTGGGCCAGAGCCTGGCAGTAGTGGCTCCAGAAGAATCCTCATTATTTATATCGTAAATATCACCACTGACTGCTGATTTTGGCCCAGGATAAAACGCCACCCCGCCGCCTAATTGATTGTTTATGACTCCCAGCCTGAAACCAAAATCTTTATTGACCCGGGAAGTAAAAAGCATGTCCAATAAGCTGATCTGCCGAGTCGGCCCCTCCCCCATACCAAAACGGAAATAATTGTTCTCGTCACGGATAATATCAACATTGCCTTTTACCGCGTTAGCGCGGGAACCCACATCAATGCCCCCAGAAGCGCGGACATTCATCTTGCTGACCGAATCAAAGAAATTATTAGCCGAGGTTAACGTCCTGTTGGTTTCAGCGATCGTTCCCTTCATGTTTTCCTGGAATTTAGGATCAGCAACAATATCCCTGATGCCTTGATTGGTATCCCGCAATTCACTGGTCAGCTTCTCCGCCTCAACAGCGACATTATTCGCCGCGTAGACCGTGCCGTAAATTGCCTCGCGTATTTTAGGATCTTCGATCATGAGCCGGAAATCCTCAAGGATCTTCTTGCTTTCCTGCAGGTTTTGAGCGCCAATATCAACAAAATCAACTATAGCCGAAGTTTTTATACTCGGCAGCAACGTGGACGGCAGGTAGGCGACCTCTGATGTCCCTGGCGCGATCTCAAGATATTTTTGCCCCACGATCCCGTCATAGGCCACCCGCAAATAAGAATCAGCTGGGAACTTGATCTTTTTATCAATAACCGAATAAACCTTGATGTCTAACGGGCCAGGATCGATCCTTAATACTTTGCCAACTTTCAAGCCACGGTATCTTACCTCGGAACCAACGGTCAACCCTTCCACACTGACAAATTCGCCGATCATGTCATACCCTTCCCTGACCATAAAGAGATCGGTTTTCCAAACAGTTACTAATCCCAGAGCGATCAACGCGACAATAGTCAAAATTCCTACCTTGGCAGTAGTTGAAAGAGCCATCTTACAAACCTCCTGTTATAAATTTTTTAACGACCGGGTCCTTGCTTTTTTGTGTTTCCTCAGGCGTGCCGGTCTCAATAAATTTCCCTTCATGCAGCATCAGGATCCGATTCGTTGTGCGGTAAACGGTCTGCAGCACATGGGTTACCACAATTGAAGTAACCTTTAATTCCCGGCTTAACTTTATCATCAAATCCTCGATCGTTACAGAGGTAATCGGGTCAAGCCCAGTGGTCGGCTCATCATAAAGAATAACTTTAGGATCAGAAGCCAGGGTCCTGGCAACAGAAACCCTTCGGCGCATTCCGCCAGAAAGCTCATCCGGCATTTTTCCCTCTGTGCCTTCCAGCTCAACCATGGCCAGCTTTTCCATGACCTTGCGGTGTATTTCTCTTTCCCGCAGGTCAGTATGCAAACGCAAAGCAAACGCCACATTCTCAAAAACATTCATAGAATCAAATAAAGCAGACGACTGAAAAACCATGCCGACTTTCTTGCGCAGACGCATCAGCCCCTCATCAGAAAGCCTGGCAATATCCTGCCGGTCAATGTTGACCGATCCGGAGGTTGGCTCTTCCAGGCGGATCAGCAATTTAAGCAGGGTGCTCTTGCCGCAGCCGGACGGGCCGATAATTGCCAGAGATTCGCCGTCGGCAATCTCCAGATTAATCCCTTTCAGGACCGTTAGTTTGTCAAAATATTTAGTTAAATTATTTAATTGGATCATTTAAAAAACAATATAGACAAGAAATAATTCACTATGAATAAAGAGATCAAGGTCGTAACCACAGAAGAAGTCGTGGATTCACCAACTCCTTTAGCTCCTCCCTTGGTGGTCAAGCCCTTGTAGCAGGCGATAACCGCGATGATCATGCCAAAAACCGCGGTCTTGATCAACCCGCCGTAAACATCCCATAGTTTTGCCAGGTTTTGGGCCGTTTCCATATACTGCACGGGATTAACACCGCTGACATAAACCGCAACCGCGTACCCTCCCAGAAATCCGGTAATTACTGTCAGGATCGTCAACAACGGCAGCATAATAGTCGTGGCAATAAATCTGGGGATAATAAGATAACGCACCGGGCTCGCCCCCAATGCTTCCAAAGCATCAACCTGTTCAGTAACTTTCATGGTCCCGATTTCAGCGGTAATCGAAGCAGCTACCCGCGCCGCAACCACTATGCCGGTAATTGCCGGACCTAACTCACGAGCCATAGCAATGCTCATGACCCCGCCAACAAACCTGCCCGCGCCAAAACGCACAAACTCACTGGAGATCTGTAAGGCAAAGACCATGCCAACAAAAGCCGCGGTAATCAGAGCTAAAGGGAGGGATCCGACCCCGATCTTAACCATCTGCTCCAGGACAAGTTTAACATTGACTTTGCCTTTAAATATATCCCGAAGTGTATAACCAGCCAAAGTAATGACTTTACCAAATTCTTCCAGAATCCGGATAGTTCTTTCTCCAACTGCTTCAGCGGCTCTTTTGTATGGCATAAGGTATTTTCTCCACCAGATCCGAAGCTATCATACCATATTCTCCCTTATCTTTGGCAGCCAAATCGCCGGCCAAGCCATGCAGATAAACTCCAGCTACAGCCGCGCCCCAACAGGCTTGGCCTTGAGCTTTTAAACCTGCTATCATCCCAGTTAAAACATCCCCGACCCCAGCACTGGCCATTCCGGGGTTACCCGTATTATTAATGTAAACATCTCCATAACGATCTGCCACCACTGTCCCCGCCCCCTTAAGA
Source organism: Candidatus Margulisiibacteriota bacterium (assembly GCA_018814265.1). Classification (GTDB taxonomy): domain Bacteria; phylum Margulisbacteria; class WOR-1; order O2-12-FULL-45-9; family O2-12-FULL-45-9; genus JAHIZU01. The sequence continues at coordinate 4,534 of JAHIZU010000011.1, forward strand.
ACAACTATACAATTATATTTGTTTGCTATTTTTTTTGCCACTACTAAACGATTTTGCTGGACATATTTAACATCCTTGCCAACCAGCCGTGACATTTCTCCGGGATGCGGCGTGATTATTGTTTCATGCTTTCTTTTTGCCAGCAATTTCCGCTTCTTAGCAATTATATTTATGGCATCAGCATCGATCACGACCGGGACTTTAGTTCTTAGCACTGAAGCCACAAGTTTCTGACAGTTTTTTGAAGTCCCCAGTCCAGGACCAATAGCGATGACATCCGCTTTGATCTTTTTGATGTCGGAAAAAGGAATCGTAATGACTTCAGCAGTTAAACAATCAACATATTTGACCAGGTCATTTGGCACTGCCAGATAGACTAACCCAGCACCAGAACGCAGCGCAGCTCTTGAAGCCAAAACAGCTGCGCCAGTC
>JAHIZU010000108.1 GCA_018814265.1 Candidatus Margulisiibacteriota bacterium
AGGCTTTCATCCACCTTGATCTGCAAGGCCTTGCAGGAGTAAAGCATCCTTTCATAATGCTCTTTCAGCTTTAAAATATACATCTGTTGCTGAGCATCGTTCCAGTAACCCCGGATGCCCTCAAAACAACCTGTCCCATAATTAAACGCATGGGTCATAATGCTGATCGTGGCCTGCTCAAATGGCACGATTTCGCCTTTAAAATAAGCAAATTTCATCACATAGCCTCCGGCGCGTTTATTCCTAATAATTTTAACACATTGCGTAAAGTAATTCGAGAAGCATTTACCAGCGCTAAACGAGCTGGATTGCCCAAAACCCGGCACTGTTCGTAGAAGGAATGAAAAACTGTAGCCAGCTCTTTGCCATACTCGGTAATGCGATGAGGATGCCTGAGCCTGGCCGCCTCAACTACCAGATCCGGCCAGGTTAAGAGTTTGAACATCAGGGCCCGTTCCGCAGGATGGTTCAATTCAGACAAATCAATTCCTTGTTCGGATTTCGCATTTCGCATTTCGGATTTCTTAAGTATGCTGCAAATCCTCGCATGAGCGTATTGCACGTAGTAAACAGGATTATCCTGCGATTTCTTTTTAGCCAGCTCAAGATCAAAATCCAAATGTGAATTCACGTCAGTGGCCGAAAAGAAAAAACGCACAGCATCCGCCCCGATCTCATCAATTACTTCCTGCAGAGTGATCATCTCCCCTGTCCGCTTTGACATACGCACAGGTTCATTGCCGCGGTACAAAGTAACCAATTGACCAATGATTATTTCAAATTTTTCCACGGGCAGACCAAGCACTTTTAGCGCCGCGGTCAACCGCCCCAGGTAGCCATGATGATCTGTTCCCCAGATGTCGATCAAATGATCAAAACCGCGTTCAAACTTGTTCAAGTGATAGGCAATATCCGCGGCAAAATAAGTTGGCCGCCCGTCTTCACGCATCAAGACCCGGTTCTTATCATCCCCCAAGGCTTGTGACTTGAACCAGATCGCCCCGCTCTCTTCAAAAGTCACGCCCAGGCCATGAAGCTTCTCAATAGCCCAGCGGATCTTATCCTGCTTGTGAAGCTCACTTTCCGCAAACCAGGTATCGAATTCAACTGATAAAGCCTTGAGCACGCTCTTTTGCTGGTCCATCAAGAAAGCCAGCATCTCAGCCCGGGTCTCTCCCTCAACTTCCTTGATATATTCGCCGCCATAGCCGCCAGCTGGAATTTCTATATTTTGGCGTCGGGCCTTAACTGAGGCCTCAAGCTTCTCCACCTGATTCCCAACATCATTAACGTAGAACTCTGTCTTAACCTTAGATCCAGTTGCTTTGAGTAATCTGGCGATCACGTCGCCCACTACCGCCCAGCGGCCGTGACCAACATGCAAAGGGCCGGTCGGGTTAGCAGAAACAAATTCCAGCAGAACTCTTTCCTGGTTTCCTGCCTGGCTTGTTCCCCAAGCATGATCCAACTGCAGAATATCCTGGGTGGTTTGCTGGAGAAAGCTGTTGTTTAAGAAAATATTGACAAAACCTGGTTTGACGAATTCAACTTTAGAAACAAGCTTTTCTTTATCCAGCTCAGTGACTTTCTTAGAGATTTGTTCAGCCAGCTTAAGAGGATTCTGTTTTAGCTTTCGGCCATAGATGATCGCGATATTTGAGGCATAGTCGCCTAATTCCTGGCGCGGCGGAATATCAACCCGGAATTCCAGGTCAGCCTGAATCCCTAATGCAGCGAGAACGGATCCTAGAATGGATGAGATCTTGGTTTTGGCCATGAACTGAAAGACTACTCTTCTTTCCGAGTAATCTCTTCTTTCAGCTCTGTAAACTTGCCTTTTCCCTTTTCAATCGATTCCTGGAGCTTTTTCCTGGTTTCTTCACCCTTTTGCGGAGCAAAAAGCAAGCCCATCACAAAACCAATGATACTGCCAATCGTCAAACTCTTAAATATTCTGCCCATTTTAACCTCCTTAGTCCCGAGCGAGTGGCGAGCTTGTCGAGCCACCAGTCGAGGGACTTATTTACTTTCTTTCTTTAAAAGGACCTGCAGCCCTTTTTTTAAGCCGGAAATAAACGCTACCATGGTCGAACTATCTGTCTTCAGTTTTTTTTTTAGCGTTTTTTGGGCACCGCCAAATCCGCCAAACAACATAGAAACAATATCAATGGCTGAGGTCACAGCCTTAACCTTTTTTGTAACATCCTTGGTCATTTTGCGGACATCTAACAGGATCATTACCCCAATAATTACTCCCACCGCCAAAGCCAGTAAAAGAAGGATCCCGGAAAAAATCAAAACATTAATTAAAATCTCCTGCATAATTATTCCTCCATCTCCTTGGCTACTTTATCAGCCTCTTGCTGACCAGCTTCAAACGCCTCAACAAACCGCTCGATCAGATCATCGAGCTCAAATTCCTTAAGCTTATCCTTAAGCATCTCCCGGGTTTTCTCTCCGGTTAAAGGGGCCAAGACCACTCCCGCGGCAGCTCCAATCAGCCCCCCCAGCAACAACCCTTCCAGGAAATGAAAACTTTTTCCTTCACTCATAGCTTAATTCTAACCTACCACCACTGAACTTGCAATATTCATTTTGTTGCCCTGGGACCTGCCTGCCGGCAGGCAGGGTAAGAGCCTAACAGCTTCAAAGATGAGGCCAACCGCTTTATTTCTTTCAAGGCCTCTGCAACATGTTTGCTCCTGCGGTGGCCGTACAGATCAGCAAAGAAGTAATAATCACCCAGGGCTTTTTTTGATGGCCGGGATTCTATCTTGGTCAGGTTAATATTTCGTTTGGCAAAGACATCCAAAACATCATGCAGCCCGCCCGGCCGGTCCTTACGGATGGAGAAAACAATCGAGGTCTTGTCTTTTTTGGTTGGCGGATGGTCTTGCTTGCCCAGGACAATAAAACGGGTCTGGTTTTCTTTGGCATTGATCTTTTTTGCCAGGACCTTTAGGCCATAAAGTTTAGCTGACGCGATATTGCCAATGGCGGCAAAAATACTGCCCTTGACCCGGCCATGCGCTATGACCTTCTCCCCCAATGAAGTCGCGACCTCTCTTACAGCCTGCGAGGTGCTGTAGGAAAGATGGAGTTTAACTTTTGGCAGTTTTTTTCTAAGGAAATCCTTGCATTGGTCAAGCGCCTGGGGATGAGACATTACATCGGTCACTTCAGACAATTTGGTGCCCTGCTGGGCGATCAAATAATGATAAATGGGGATGACTATTTCCTGCTTGATGACCAGATCAACATCCTTCACCAGCATATCAGTAACAATACCAATAGTTCCCTCGATCGAGTTCTCGATCGGAACGATAGCCTCAGAGATCTTGCCGCGCTCAACAGCGAATAACAGGTCATGGATCGTGGTGTAGGCGATCAATTCATTTTTACCGGGAACTCGGCGCAGATAGATATTGCTCGCTTCCTCGGAAAAAGTTCCTTCCGGGCCCAGAAATCCGATTTTCATACCTTGGCCTCCTCATATTTAATTACTTTGAGTTTACTTTCCTTAAGCATTTCCAGCGCCAACTCATCAGGATAACCTCCAGCATAGACCAGGCGGACGATCCCGGCGTTAATAATCATTTTAACGCAGATAACGCAGGGCTGGTACGTGCAATACATGGTGGCGCCTTCGATCCTCACCCCGTGCCAGGCAGCTTGGATAATAGCATTTTGCTCAGCATGGAGCCCGCGGCATAACTCATGCCGCTGACCAGAAGGAACATGCATCTGTTTTCGCAAGCAGGTTTGGTCAGAGCAATGATCAAACCCCTTGGGCGCGCCGTTGTAACCAGTTGCCAGGATGCGGTTATCCTTGACCGCCACGGCGCCAACCTTGCGCTTAACGCAAATGGCGCGCTCGGAAACATCCTGCGCGATCTTCATAAAGTATTCATCCCAGCTTGGCCTGCTCATTTTTTCCTCTTCAAAACATTCCGTACAGCAGCAATAATATCATTGGGGGTTAATCCGTACTTAACCAGGAGCTCCGCGGGCTGACCCGACTCACCAAACATGTCTTTTACCCCTACTCTAGCCATGGGCACACAAGCGTTCTCCACCAGCACCTCAGCCACCGCACCGCCTAACCCGCCAAGGATGGAATGTTCCTCAGCCGTCACCACAGCGCCGGTTTCCTCTGCGCACTTTATAATAAGCTGCTTGTCTATCGGTTTGATAGTATGGAGATTCACCACTCGGCAATCAAC
>JAHIZU010000109.1 GCA_018814265.1 Candidatus Margulisiibacteriota bacterium
CCATGCAAGTTTTACCCTCCAAAACCCGATATATTTAGTGTAAAGGACATAATATGGCTATGCAACAACAAACAAAAACAAAAGGACCTGATTTAAAAGCTCTTGGGTTAAACTCGGCTCAAGAAGTTTTTGATCTTTTAGCTTTACTAAAGATAGATGGAGAACCTATTATTAAAGAAGATCGCCAATTACTCGACCCCAAGGAAAAAGCTAAAGCAGTTTTCGATTACTTTTATAACGAGTACGAAGTTGAGCCAGAAGATTTACCCTACATAGCATCCTTGATCAAGAAGGACCTAAAAAGCGGTAAAATAGCATGGAGGAAAGGATAACGTGTCACTACCCCAAGCAGCTATAAGTGGAATAAGACAGTCCAGTACACCCAGGCAGATGCCGGGGCTGCCACATTTAAATTACACCGGCGAAGAGCTCGGTGAGATTGTCGCAAGAGCTATTGATAATAAAACACAAGTTAACACCCCAGTCCACCACCGCTTCACTCAATACGCGTTAAATCAGGGGGGATTTGATCCCGGAGCAGTTGCCGAGCAAGCTGAACCACAGCATATTGAACCTGTTCCCCTGGAATTGCATCCTAATATTGAGGACAGCAATGTTGTCGCGTCAGCCCCTATCGAGATCGCTTCAGGAGTATCAGCTTTCGACCTCATTGCAGTCCTGGCGCCAGGGCTTCCAGTGGCAGAGGCTAGAGCCGAAACCCAACTAGTAGGAGGAATGGCCTAATGTCCGAACAAGAAAAAAGCGCTTTAGAAAAACTGGAACAAAAACTAAAAGACATGTGGCGTTCTAGCGGCAAAGCCTCCATAATTGCTGCCCGCTACACAGAATTCGTCGTTGAGCCAAAAGTCTTTATCGGCGACAAACTTCATCCGGAAATCCTTAAGATCATGATCATCAACTACCTGGCCAATTCTGCTACTCAGGACTCAGGGATCGGCAATGTTGAGGTTACTCCTGACAAACTGATCATCAAAGGCGAAAACGGCAAAGAACTGGTCGCTGTCCGCGACAAAAAGATCATCCGCCAATACCTTGCTCAACAAGCTTAATTTTATCCTGCCCCGCCACATCTAATTTAACCAGCTTACCAGACAGCTTTTCAATGATAATCTTACTGTCTTCTTCTTTAACGCTCTTTATCCCGGCTTTCAAGGCCTTAACCTTCAAATAAAGCAGATCAAAAAGCTTGGCTAATTTATCCGGGATCTGGCCAAAGCGGTCCTTAAGCTCTTTTTTTATTTCCCCAACCTCTTCCCTGGTACACAAAAGGTTCATGCGGCGGTAAAGCGCGATCCTTTGCCGTTCATCAGTCACGTAATCTTGTGGAATAAAGGCTTCAACTTTAAGGTCAATTGTCACCTCGCGCGGCGAAACCTCTTTAATGCCTTTAACTTCACGCACTGCTTCTTCCAAGAGCTCACAATAGAGATCGAAGCCCACTTCCATTATATGACCGGATTGCTCTGCCCCTAATAGATTCCCTGCTCCCCTGATCTCCAGGTCGCGCATGGCCAGCTTGTAACCCGACCCCAAAGCCGTGAATTCCTGGATAGCCTTCAATCTATCCAGCGCTTGATCTGTCATGACCCCGGCCGGGTGATAAAACAAATAGGCGTAAGCCCTGACCGCTGAGCGGCCTACCCTGCCCCTGATCTGATACAGCTGGGAAAGACCAAAATGGTCAGCTTTATCGATCAGGATAGTGTTAACATTGGTAATGTCCAAGCCGGATTCAATGATCGAGGTGCAAACCAGCACATCAAACTTGCGGTCAAGAAAATCCAGCATGGTTTTTTCTAATTCCTTTTCCGGCAGCTGGCCGTGGCCCACTGCGACCCTGGCTTCTGGGACCAATTTCTTGATCCTGGCTGCCACGCTCTCGATCGTTTCCACAAAGTTATGGAGAAAATAGATCTGGCCACCCCGATCCAGCTCGCGCCTGATGGCTTCGTTGATTACCGCCTCACTCCAGGGTAGAACATAGGTCCTGATCGGCGAACGGTCGACTGGCGGAGTGTTGATCACGCTTAAATCTCTGGCTCCGGCCAGAGACAAGTACAAGGTGCGGGGTATGGGGGTGGCAGACAGGGTTAGCACATCAACTGTCTTTCTTAGCTGCTTCAATTTTTCCTTATGAGCTACGCCAAACCTTTGTTCCTCGTCAATGATCACCAGACCCAGGTCTTTAAACTTAATATCCTTGGAAAACAGGCGGTGGGTCCCGATAACAATGTCAACTCCACCGAGCGTTAAGGCTTTAACTATATCTGATTGTTCCTTCTTTGATTTAAAACGCGACAGCATTTCCACCACAAAAGGCGAAGTTTTAAAACGGTCCTTAAAATTATTAAAATGCTGCTCCGCCAGAATGGTGGTGGGCACCAGGATCGCTACTTGTTTACCAGCGGAGACTGCTTTGGCCGCGGCCCTGATCGCTACTTCGGTCTTGCCATAACCAACATCACCACAGACCAGGCGGTCCATGGGCCGGCCTGACTCCATATCTTGCTTGGTATCCTGGATAGCCTTTTGCTGATCCTTTGTTGCTTCAAACGGAAAAGTCCCCTCAAGCTCAGACTGCCAAATGTCATCCGCGGGAAAGGCAAAGCCGCTAACTTTTTCCCGCACAGCGTAAAGCTCTAAAAGGTCCTTGGTCATATCCTTGAGCTCTTGCTTAACCCGGCTTTTGGTGCGCAGCCACTTTTTGGTGCCCAGCTTTGAAAGTTTTGGTTCATAGCCACTGCTGCTGGAATATTTTTCTACAAGACCAGCCAGGGACGGCGGCACATAAACCCTGTCAGCGCCAGCAAACTCCAGCAATAAGTACTCTTGTCTAACTCCAGGTTCGATCTCCACGGTTTCCAGGCCACGGTAAACCGCCATGCCGTAATTCTCATGGATCACATAATTGCCCGGTTTAAGATCCGCTAATAAATCATCGGCCACGCCTTCTTGCGGTATGGCTTTAGCCTTGCGAAAAATCACTTCCTCGCCAAACAGCTCACGATCACTGATCACCGGCAAATCGCCAAAGACAAAACCACCGTGCAGGCTGCCCTCAACAACCTCCTGGGTAATTTCTTCGCGTAAACGCGCAGCATGTTTGCTGACAACTATCGCCTTTGCCGGCAGCTCGCTCAACTTGTTTAGATAACCCGGGTTCCCCGTGAAAATCGGTTCATCACCAGGCTGCAGAAATTGCGACAGGCCTATTCTTTGATAATTTTCACTTTCCCTTTGGATCTCTTCTAAGGTAACATACTTCAAGGCCGTGAGGCTCTTCATTAGCCTTTGCTCATCAAGCTGCTGATCAGCAGAGCGGCTGATTTCCATTAGTTCATCAAATATTATCAGGGTGTTCTTTGAGAGATGCTCAAAGACCGGCGCTTCATATCTTTCGCTTGCCGGCAATATTTTAATCTCAGCGAGCTTGTCAACTGAACGCTGCGAATAAGCGTCAAAACTACGCAGGCTTTCGATCTTATCACCAAAGAATTCCAGCCGCAGCGGCTGATCGTGATTAAGCGGAAAAATATCGACGATTCCCCCGCGAACTGAAAACTCCCCTCGCTCTCCAACAATGTCAAACCTCCGATAACCAAATTCGATCAATTGCTCGATCAGGCTATCTAATCTGATCTTCTGATCATCTGATATTCTGACCTTCTCCAGCCGAAGGCTGGTCCGCCACATTATGGCTTTGACAGGAGCAATCACAATGGCGCTTGCTTTACTGGCCCACTGTTCCAGGACAGCCAGTCTTTCACCGATCAATCCACTGCTGGGCTTAAGATTTTCGCCAGGAACAATATCTGGGGCAGGGAAAACCATCGCCTGTTTTTGGCAAAACAAGCTAATTTCTGATCTTAAGGCCTCTGCCCGGGCGCTAGAAGAAGTAATGATCAGCATGTTGGAATATCTTTCGGTTAAAGCAGCCAACAGTAAGGAAGCTGATGAGCCAACCAGGCCGGAAAAAGCAACTTTACCGTCCTGCTTAAGGCTTAACAGCCGTTTGGTCAAATAGGAAGATTGTTTGATCTGGTCTAAGATGTTAGTTAGGGTCATGGTAGGGTTATTTTATCATATAATCCTCACCCCCGCTGACGCTAAAGACTCCTCCCCCTCTCCATCGAAGATGGAGAGGGGGCATTAAGGAAAAAGCTAACGTAAAAGAAAAAATTGGGGGTGAGGTTACTGGTTAAACTTATTCATTGCCTTGATCAACCCCTCAGCAATGATCGCCTCAACCGCCTCAGCCGCTGAAACCACGGCTTTGGCTAAAAGCTCACTTTGAGCAGCAGGGATCTTTTGCAGAACGTAATCAGTCACATCGCTGGTCAGGCTTTCCCGGCCAATGCCAATTCTTATCCTGGCAAAATTAGTAGTGCCAACAGCATTGATAACTGATTCCACCCCATGATGTCCGCCGGCATTGCCCTTTTCGCGCAGGCGCAGTTGCCCAACCTCCAAATCAACATCATCATAGATCAAGATAAGATGGTCTGGCTCGATCTTAAACCACTCCAGCAGACCGCGCACAGCCGAGCCAGAATTGTTCATAAAGGTCTGGGGTTCCGCAATAATAACTTTGTTATCATGGATCTTGGTTTCAGCAATAAATGAATGACATTTTGACTTAAGCGAGGCAATGCTCTGGCGCCTGGCTAGCTCAGCGATAACCTTAAAGCCAAGATTGTGGCGCGTATTTTCATATTCAGGCCCTGGATTACCTAAACCAACAATTAAATACATAACTAATCCCTACGCCCTATCCCCTATCTCCCATAAGAAAACTCAACGCCAAAGCGCACATCTGATGAAACTTTATTGGCTGGATTGGTGGGCTCATCCTTAAGATAGGAAACCCCCAGGATCTCAGCAAACATCTTGAAGTTGCGAAAAAAGTCAGTGGATTTTCCCACACTGCGCAACGGGACAAAGCGCAAGCCCACGCCATAATCAGCAATGTTTAGGAAAGAATAGTCAGGCCCTTCTTTGCCGGAGGAGGTCATATCCGCCCGCAGATAGGCTTCTATGCCCTCTGCCATATGGACGCCGAATTTTGGCTGAACATAAAGCACGTAATCCTTAAAAGTTTCCCAGCCAAAGTTCGTTTCACGATATTCCCACTTTAACCACAATTCACCCCAGGGCACACGGGTATCAACCTGATCCTGGTTCCAGGCGTACCAGATCTCCAGGCCGTATCGCCGATCTTCTTTGGCTAAAGACTCAGCCGAAGCAGCATCCTTAAGATAGTTGGCTGAGAGATTTTCTGCGTATAATTTAACGCCTTTTAACCATTCATTGGCCCAGCTGGTGCCTTGATAGTCCCGGAAAGGGCTCAGCCGAACCCCGCTGCCGGAGAAAATATAATTATTCCAGTAATTGCTTGTTTGGGATGAGGCGCCGTAATACACGCCGTAAAGCTGCAGGGGATAATGAAAAAAATTAAAGCCGATCTTGCCCTCATAGCGGCCTAATAATGAAGAAAACCTTTGTAGCTCCAAATTGGTGCCATAATAAGCCGCATTATTCCAGAGGTCGATGAAGATGGGTGAAACTTCA
>JAHIZU010000110.1 GCA_018814265.1 Candidatus Margulisiibacteriota bacterium
ACTTCTCCAGGCAACATAACAGACTTTAAGTTAGCAACATCCAGGGTGCGGCTCCAATTGAGCAGTCTGATGGTCATTGGTAAAGGCAGATTTGTTTTGATTTCCTGCAGAGCGGTATGGATGGCAAAGGGAGCTTTAACTGCATTGCTGGGACTGGTTAAGGTTTTGCTCAAGGCCTTAAGAAACTTTTGCTGGCGGCCAATGCGCCCAATATCGCCGAAGGTATCGTGTCTAAATCTTATATAATCATGGGCCTGCTTGCCTGAAAGTTTTTGTAAGCCTTTTTTTAAATCGATGTCTAAGCCTTGTGCCCGGTCCCAGTAGCGCATGTCCTTTTCCACGTCAAGGGTGACGCCGCCCAGGATATCAACCATTTTGGTCACGGCGGGTGGTTTGATCACAACGTAATAATCAATTGGTTGTTGAGTGAGTTGATAGATTGTTTCCTTAACCAGCTTAATGCCGCCAAAGGCATTGGCTGCGTTGATCTTGCGATTGCCAATTCCTGGCAGCATGACATAAGTGTCTCGCGGGATGGACAAGACGTTGACCTGGCCAGTAATGGGGTTGATCCGGGTTAGGAGAATAGTATCGGTCCGGCCGTCTTTTTCCGGCATAGGCTTGTGCGTTGTAGAGTCAAAAGTGAGATCAGTGCCCAGGATAAGGATATTGATCGGCTTTCTGATCATGCCGATCCTTAAGGATTTTGGGATCAGTTGCGGCGCAAAGATGTTTAGGTGGAAATAGGCAATGCCCAGTAAAACGGTAAAGATTGCCAATAGTCTTATGAGGTCGAGACGTTTTTTGTTTCGGCTCATTGATTGTAGTAACCGATCGGAATTATGTAAAGGGGATCTTGATTCTCTGGTATTTTTAGATTAGTCCGGATCACGTCGTCCCAAAAGGCGCCAACCACCACGGATCCCAGGCCTAAAGCAACTGTTTGCAGCTGGATGTTTTGGGCAACATGGCCGATCTCCATGCAGACATAGCGAAAGGCCCGCGGACCATATTTTGCCTGGGAGATGGCAAAGTTAGCGCAGATAATGATATCAAGCGCTGCTTCGCGGATATATGATTGGCCTAAAGAAGCGCGCCCCAGAGAAGGGCGAATATCTGTATTTGACAGTTCCACTAATTTGTGGCCGTCAGGAATGTAGCGAAAAACACCGTCATTTTTTGCTACGTAGATGAATAAAGGGTAGAGGGCGCCAGCTGAGGGCGCGGTGCGAAAACCGTATGTTTGATCTGTGATGCCCTGAGCTGCCCAGAGGATTTGTGAAAGATATTCTAAGGGAATGTCATTGGCCTTAAAACTGCGTTGGGAGCGGCGGCGAAAGAGTGATTCCTCCAGGGAAACTTTGCCGCTCGTTTTAGGCGCGGGCAGGCTGATGGTCCTGGCTGACATAGCTGTTCCACCAGCAACAATCAGAATCAAGCAAATGGCACAGGCTTTACGCAACATGGTTTGATTATATCACTCAAAAATAGTTGGGAGCAAGTGGAAAATGCTCCCGGCTGGCTAGGCTGCCAGCCGGGATGTAAAATTAGACTTCGATGAGGTCTTGTTCTGTGCTGGTGCCGGCTTTTTTGGCCGCGTTGTAGAACTTGGAATCAAGCATCTGCATGTTATCTACGACCACTTCAGTAGAAGTTTTCTTCTGGTCCTTTTTGTCTTGGTAACTTCTGATCTGCAGCCTGCCTTCAACCGCGACTAATCGGCCTTTTTTAAGGAATTCACCGCAGACCTTAGCCAAACCTCCCCAGGCAACACAATTGATGAACTCAGCTTTATCGCTCCCGCCTCTGTTAATTGCCAGACAGAAATGAGTAACTGCGAGTTCCTTTTGGGTGTAGCGGACAACGGGATCAGCAGTTAGCCGACCCGCGAGGATGGATCTGTTTAAACCACCTGTCATAATATTCACCTCCTTTTTCCGGTTTGTTATCTTTACAGCAAGTTTATTGCCAGCCTGAATAGATGGATTTTATGCGTGAATTAGGTTCAATGTGTCGGGTTTACGACACTTCCTTGATATTTGGTTTGAGATAGTTTATTATATTGCTGATAAAGCCACTTGGTGGCCTTTTGTTTGACTGGGGGTATTTTAGGTATGCAAATTCAATGGCTGGTCCTGGGATTGTTCGCGCTAAACATGCTGATCTGCTGGTTAACTCTCTTGTCCAAAAAATTTCAATGGTATCAATTTATTGCTGGTCTGATCTTTATTGTCCTGCCTTTGCTAACGGTTTTTACTGACCAGCCAAGGTTTGAGCTGGACTTTTACTGGTGGAATATCGCCGGGTTCGTGGCGATCGCTCTTGGTCTGGTTGTTTCCCTCTGGGCGAGGGTTGAGTTTATCAAGGCCGGGGTAAAGCTCGAGGTTCTGCCTGATAAGTTGATCACCTCAGGTCCTTATCAGTTTGTGCGTCATCCTCAGTTTCTTGGCCTGGTGTTTATCTGGGTGGGCTGGTGGTGGGTCTGGTCAGCGGTTTACGCCTTTTATTTTGGCATGTTTATCCTGGCGCTGACCTGGCTCGAAGCTTTGCTCGAAGAAAAACTGGTCTTTGAAAAGCAGTTTGGCCAGCAGTACCGGGATTATAAAGCTCAGACTGGAATGTTCTGGATTAAATAGCAAGGGATTTTGTAATGGGCAAGAACAAAGACTTTGAGGAAAAGGATTATGCCTCGCTGAGCTATCCCAAACTTTCTCCTGAGAACCAATCGCGTAGAAACTCCTTGCTTGGAGAAAGAGTTAAGCAACTTGAACTAGGCAATAACACCTCGGTTGCCGAGCTGGTCGAAGCAATGTCTGACATGTCGATCCAGGCCCGCAATATTGGCCAGTGTGCCCAGGTTTTAAAAAATATTTATCAGGATAAAGATCGCCCCACGGTTTTTCTTGGTTTAGCCGGCCCGCTGATCGCTGCTGGTTTACGGAAAGTGCTTCATGATCTGGTCGTAAATAAAGCGGTTGACGTTGTGGTCTCAACTGGCGCGATCATTTATCAGGACATTTACGCTTCTTTTGGCCACGGCCATTTTAAGGGGACTCCCCGGGCCGACGATCCGCAGCTTAATGACCTCAACATTGACCGCATCTATGATACTTATATTGATGAGGAAAAAGTTGTCCGTACGGATCGTTTCTGTAAATTAGTGGCTGACGAAATGGAGCAAGGGAATTATTCCAGCCGGTCCTATCTTGATAAACTGGCGGAGAGAATCGAGGATGAGGAGTCCATTCTTTATCAATGCCATAAACATGGCGTGCCAATCATTGTTCCAGCGTTGAACGATTCCTCGATCGGCATTGGCCTGACCGAGCACCGCGTCAGGGCGCAGGAGGCGGGCAAACAAGGCATTGCCATTGATTCGATCCAGGATAATCATGAGCTGGTGCAGATTGTCATTAAATCTCCAAAAACCGCGGCTTTTTATGTTGCCGGCGGCGTGCCGAAGAATTATATCAATGATTCAATAGTCATGAGTTATATTTATGGTTTTGATCGGGGCCATGATTACGCGCTCCAGATAACGACTGCGGTTACCCAGGATGGCGGGCTGTCCAGTTCTACCTTGAGTGAGGGCCGGTCCTGGGGCAAGATCAAGAAAGAGGCGCGCTTTGCTATGGCCTGGGTCGAGCCAAGTGTTTCCTTGCCTTTGTTAGCCGGGTATGTTTTTGGTAAAGAACTGACCAAGAACCGGCCGCGCTTGAAATTTGACTGGGAGAAAGACCAACTTAAATGTCTAAAGACGATCTGATTGTTTTGACCGGCGGCGCCGGCTTTATTGGCAGCTGTTTTCTCTGGAAATTGAACCAGCAGGGTGAGCAGGAAGTCCTGGTGGTTGATCAGAATGATTCAGAGCTCAAGATGAAAAATCTGAATAATAAGAAATTTGTTGATTTTGTTGATACGGATGCTTTTCTTGAAGATGTTGCCGAAGATAGGTTGCCTAAAAATGTTAAAGCGATCTGGCACATTGGGGCTTGCAGCTCAACCACTGAAACAAATGTTGCCTTCTTGGAGAAAAACAACACGGAATATTCAAAAACCCTCTGTCAATGGGCGATCAATAATGGCGTGCCTTTTTATTATGCCAGTTCCGCTGCTACGTATGGCGATGGCAGTAAGGGCTATTCTGATGAAGATTCCCAGACAGTCAAGCTTAAGCCTCTCAATCTCTATGGCAAATCAAAGCATGATTTTGATCTTTGGTTGTTGGAAAATAATCTGACCAGTAAAGTTGTTGGGTTTAAGTATTTTAATGTTTTTGGCCCTAACGAATATCATAAAGGCGATATGAGAAGCCTGGTGGTCAAAGCCTATCAACAGATCAAGCGGGACGGTAAGATCAGATTGTTTAAGTCCTACAAGCCGGAATATAAGGACGGCGAACAGCAGCGTGATTTTGTTTATGTCAAAGATTGTATCGAACTCATGTTTAATTTTTCTCAGAACCAAAGCATAAAAGGGATCTTTAATCTCGGGACTGGTCAGTCCCGCACCTGGATCGATCTGGCCAAGGCGATCTTTTCGGCGCTAGGTCTGCCAGCGAATATCGAATTTATAGAAATGCCGGAAAGCATTAAAGATAAATATCAGTATTTTACTGAGGCTGATCTTGATAAGTTGAAAAGCACTGGAATTAATTATAAAATAACTTGTTTGGAGGACGCGGTGGCGGATTACGTAAAGAATTATCTGGAAAAAGATTTGGCGATACTTTGATAAGAAGGGGATTTAATCTTGGATAATACTCTTATCTTTGGCATAGTCGGCGGGCTAGGGATCTTTCTCTACGGCATGAAGGTCATGTCTGAAGGTCTGCAAAAGATGGCCGGCAAAAGCCTGCGCAAGGTTTTAGAGTTTTTAACCCAAAATACCTTTATGGGCGTGCTGGTGGGCACCGGGGTGACTGCGATCGTCCAATCAAGCTCAGTTACCACTGTTATGCTGATTGGTTTTATCCAGGCTGGATTGTTGACCTTAAGGCAATCAATTGGTGTGATCTACGGCGCTAACATCGGGACCACGGTTACGGCCCAGATCATTGCTTTTAAGATCCATAAATTTGCTTTGCCCGCTATCGGGCTAGGTGTGTTTTTAAATTTCTTTGTTCCACGGAAGCAGTGGAATAATTTTGGTCAGGTCCTGTTAGGGTTTGGCTTTATCTTTTTTGGTTTGCAGGTCATGACCAATGTGTTTGTTCCCTTGAAGAGTAATCCCGAGTTCCAGCAGCTATTTGTCACTTTTGGCGGAAATCCTATTCTGGCGGTGATAACCGGTGCGGTCATGACTATGATCATCCAATCCAGCTCAGCAACAACTGGTATTGTCCTGGTTTTGGCTGGAGTAGGGCTGATCGATTTTAAAATTGGTTTCGCGCTTATCCTGGGAACAAATATTGGCACGACTATAACTGCCCAGCTGGCGGCGATCAATGCTAATATTACGGCTAAGCGTGCTGCCTGGGCACATACGCTATTTAATATTGTAGGTTCTGCCTACATGCTGCTGCTTTTAAAGGTAAAGGTTGATGATAAGCCGATCTTTTTATATTTTGTAGATTTGATTACCCCGGGCAATGTCTGGCTCGGGCAGAATCTTGAGCGCCACCTGGCGAACACGCACACGATCTTCAATATCATTAATTGTTTGATCTTCCTGCCGCTAACCGGTGTCTTGGCTTATGTGGTAACCAAAATTGTCAGGGGGCAGGAGGAGGTGATCGAGCATGGCACAAAATTCCTTGATAAACGCATGCTGGTTACCCCAGAAATTGCCATTGGCCAGGCAAAGAAAGAGATTACCCGCATGGGTGCTTTTGCTCAAGAAATGTTTGAGCTGGCTTTCCAATCTATTTTTGGTGCCAAGGAAAGCGAGAGGCAGAAAAAATTTGAAAGGATCAAGCGCCGCGAAGAAGTTGTTAATGATCTGGAAAAAGAAATAGCTGACTTTCTGATCGACATTGATCAGCAATCTATTACTGAGGAGCAGTCAAAGACAACAGCGGGTTATTTGCACTTGATCCACGACATTGAAAGGATCGGGGATATTTCTGAAAACATAATGGATCTGGTCCAGATGAAAAGCGATGAACAGGTGGGTTTTTCTGAGATCGCCCAAAACGAGCTGCGCACCCTTTATGGCTATGTAATGGAAGCCGTTGGCGCCTCTTTGCTGGCATTTGAGAAATGGGACAAGGATGATGCTTTGAGAGCCCTGGAAGTTGAAGGTAAGGTGGATCTTGCGGAGCAGAATTATCGCGACAATCATATTAAACGTTTAAATAATGGGGCTTGTACTTCGACAGCTGGAGTTATATATCTTGATATTATTTCCAATTTTGAGCGCGCCGGCGATCACGCTAATAATATTGCCAGGAAAATAATTGAGATCAATACCTTTAGTTGACGAAGAATGATTTCCTTGATAAGATTTTGAGACGTTCCCAGAGAGCTTGATGGCAAAGAAGAGAAGATATAGAGACAGAGCAGCTTACATAATAAAGGCTGTTACCAAAAGAAGAAAAAAGTTAAGACAAAAAGCTATCGAGTATAAGGGTGGGGAATGTCAATCTTGCGGATATAAGAGGTTTGTTGGGGCTCTTGAATTCCACCATTTGAATGAAAAGAAAAAAGATTTTGGCATTTCCTTAAAGGGACTGACCAGGTCTTGGGTTAGAATTAAAAAAGAAGTTGATAAGTGTATCCTGGTTTGTTCTAATTGCCACCGTGAAATTCACGGAAGAAACTTGAAAATTAGGGGCTAAGGTGAAGAGATAGTCCAAGCCCCAGAGAAATCTGGGGATAACTTGTAATCAGGTTGTTAGTGGTTCGAGTCCACTCCGGGGAGTTTATTCCCCGGTAGCTCAATGGTAGAGCACCTGACTGTCGAATGGCAGCTTTTTCGGGAAACCGGGATTGAAACTGTGGGCTAATTCAGGGAAACCTACTTCTCATTTCAATTGGGAAACGGCAATCCTGAGCTAAATTTTCCGGCTAAGACGGAAATAAATGTGCAGAGACTATATACCCACCACCTAAGGCCCTTAATTTTTTGCTGGTTCGCGTCCACTCCGGGGAGTACCTCGACTCGGGTGCTTCGCACCCTCGCTCGGTACAAGTCCTTGGCCGTCGAGATTAATAAAAGTAATCTATGCTCTACTACGTCTACATCCTTGAATGTTCCAACAAAGCCCTCTACACAGGAATAACTACCAATCTTGAACGCCGCTTTTCTGAGCATAAAAGAGGTAAAGGCGGACATTA
>JAHIZU010000111.1 GCA_018814265.1 Candidatus Margulisiibacteriota bacterium
ACTTTCTCTTCCTCCGCTTACTAAGATGTTTCAGTACAGCGGGTTGTCACCCTGACTTACGTCAGGATATACTGGAATTAACCAGTATGGGTTTGCCCATTCGGAGACCCCCGGATCAAAACTATTTAGACAGTTCCCCGGGGAATATCGCGGCCAATCGCGTCCTTCATCGACTTGCAGTGCCAAGGTATCCTCTATGTGCTGCTATAACTTGATCATTTCTGTCCGATTTTATTTAATCTGTAATTGACACGGACAAGAATTCTTACCTGTTTCTCATCTATTTAATTATCAAAGAACTTTGTTAGAAACAACAAAAAACGCACATCAAGTGTGCGTTTTCTACGCTTGATGAATTCGGGTTAAATTTATGTAAAATCGTTACCCATTAAGTGCGTGACGATTATTATATAAGAATGGTCAAATGTTGTCAAGGGGATATTTTAGCAAGATCTAATCATCACCTTGGTGAAATTTTACCCAAAACTTGTCGAAATATATTAGAAGGACAAGGTACCATAAAGAAGGAGCAAAAATGAGAGTTCAAAGCCTTCCTAGAGGCGGCTGTTATCTCTATCAAGAGAAACTTAAGGCCACAGATATAACACAAATAGCAAGAAAGTTAGCGAGACTAAGCCCCGGCTGCGCCTCTGAGCTATTCGTTAAAAGTGTTACTACTCCATTTCAAATTCACTCTTTAAACCCTACCCCCTTCTATACCTTTGCTGGAGATAACCCGATGGGTTATAGTCAGTTCCTTAAATTAACAAAACAACTCGGCCAAGGATTACTCAAAGCCTGGATGGTTTTGGCTAACAACCAAAATGAGGCGATCCATGAAGTAGCTTTTTCTCCTCAAGGCATAAGTGTTGATGGATGTTTTCGGCCTACTGCCGGCCTCACTGAAAGCCTTGACTTAGCAACAAGACTTACCCCGGCGGCCCTTAGAAGAATAGATAGTTATATTGTAGGAAGAAATACAGGAATTTATCACTTTGATTCCCTAGACATTCCTGGATTAGAACTTAAAAGTGGGCCAACAGGTTTAAGTCACCACCTAGATGGTCGTTTCAACTGCTACACGATTAACGGTGCTATCTCCTGGGAAGGATTAATATCAATAATTGAAACCTTAGTTACTTCAAACGGCTTTAATTCTTTAACGATAAGAAAACCCCTTCTTGCTCATCTTGTAGATAATTTCGTCATTTCTCAATCAAACGAAGGTTTTCACTTTGGCTTCGATCTGTTCGCTGTTGATCGTGTAGTTAAAATATTTGAAAGAGTGATATCATAAATTAACGTGGTTGTAATATTCTGATAGTGACATTAGCTACATCAGCCGGCATCCCTGTCCTGATGCTTCCGATTTGCGCTCTAATTTCAGCATTGCTAATCATAATGTCCAAGCTATTACCTGTAGGAAATAGCTGATTAGCTCGATTATCTAAAATTGTCAAAAGATCGCCAACCGTAACTTCATAGCTGGTGTAGCCTTGACCATTGATGGTTACCACACTCGTGGTTACTAAACTTTCTCTTCTCAACATAGCAAGATGACTATTATTACGCGGAATGGTTATGCGTATTTCATATCCCCCAGCTTCCAGTTCGCTTATCAGCGTATCCGGCAAACTAGCACTATTCGGATCCATAAGAACATCCAGCTGACAAACTGGTTTGCGAGCATCAACTTGACTTCTATTCCCTATGCCAAACAATTGATGGGCCAAATAATCAAGATTATATCCATTATTATTTTTCACTTCATAAAGAAACAATTGCCCACTGGTATCGCGTGTAACAATATCAAAAAACTCAATCGGGTAATTTTGACCGGAAGCAGTACGAAATTGGACTTCTCGACCAGCAAAGAGCACATCCTGACTGCGACTGAGTTCTGCGATATACTTTAATTCTTCAAGAGCACCAGCTACAGTCTGCCCACGACCGCTTAATAATTGGTCTGTACTTAAATATTGGCGGACAATATTACTTGCCCCTGCTCTTTCTAAGGCTGACAATGCCCTGGCAACATATTCGTATGCTTCTCTTGCTCGAGCTGGATCTCCAGAATAATACCTTGACAACCGATCAATAATCGCCGCATCATGTCTAGCTGTAATTGGAGGCAATAAACAACTATCAGCATCAGTTGTTAATTCAGCCACTCGGGTTCGAAGATCTGCAATGTTTCCTGTCTCAGCCAAAGATAAAAGTTCTCGGATATTTTCCAACGAACTCTCCCCCAACTCACTTCTCAAAAATAATTCTCTTTGCCCAATTCTGCGGAAAGTATCAGCAACTTCTGGCGCTTCAAAAAATATCCCTTGATCCCCTGTCCAGCGAATCAATCTAACGCCTTCTGCCTCAAAGCGAAGTGTAACCACACCATTAGTATTTCTGCGGTAATTTGTTTCATTAACAATTGATCGTGAAGCTTCTACTGGTAAAGGATCAGGTAATCCTTGAGGTCCTCTAATCTGATGCGCTGCTTCAAACCCACCATGCATGTATAATCGGCCATCACCAACCATCCCAAAATCAATAATTCTTTCGGATCCCGCTTCAATAAGAGTAAATTGCTCAGTACCATTCTCCAGCACTTGTTCTCGCACAACTACATCTGTTCTAATCTCCCCGGTTCTGGTGTCCACCAGACAATAGCGATCACCAACTTGCTGGATTTGAAAATCAAAAGAAGCATCAAACCCTATCCCTCCACTTGTTAATTCCTGCCTCAGTTCTAAGAACTGCACCACACCATCCCCCAGGCTAGCCAAAGGGGTCTCAATTGCTTCTGGAGTAGGCTGGATAACATCTCCCACAGCCTCTCTGGTTAAGCGCTGGATTGTGGGCCTGGCTTGTTCCAACAGTTCTGGGCTAATAAGCTCATAAGAACCATATTCATTTCTAATAAGTTCTGTTATTTCATCAGCTAACCTCACCTCAAACATACGTCCATCTACCCCATTAGCAGCAAAGAAATCACCATGGCTCTCTCTCTGAGCTTGAATTTCTAAACTCATTATTTCTCCAACCTCACTGCGCAATACTAATCCGGAATCGGAAAAACCGTATTGGCCTTCTACTGCTTGCTGTAAAGCATCAAACTCTGCAGGATCCCTGGTTTGACTCCAACATCGCCTAAGGGCCATTAATTCCTCAGTTAGTGTTTGTGAAGGCAACCTGGAACCAAATGTTCCTTCTAAATCAATAAGCGTAACTCTTCCATCCGGTCCAACTGTGTACTGAAAATCCCCTGTTGCCCGACCCTCTGCTGATAAATAGCCCAACAAGAAATAAAGATCTTCTATAGTGCTGCGGTTAATCCAGGCTGGGTTAACTCCACCTTCAGCAAGATCTACTCCTCGTGCCACCTCAGTTACTATTGCAGTCATACCATCTACTTCGGTCTGTCCAAGATATCGCGCCCGCAATAACCCATGGCTTTCTGCCCACTGCAGATTAGCAATCTCTTGTGCCCTGTGTGCATTAACATCAGCTACATCACGGGTAGCATGATCAGATATTTTCACTGATACAGTAGTATTTTCACCTGACGCGTTAGTCAAGATAGCCTCATAAGCTGTTGAGGCTGATCCCTGACCAAATACTCTGCCGGTAAACTCAATTACCTCACCAGAATCAAGCTCGCAGCGTCTGCCAGCAATATCAGGAATAATTGGAAAAAACATGGCTTCACCATTAACTACCCCTTCCGGAGGAAAAGCAGCAAATTCTGCTACTGTTAAATAGTAATGAGGACTATATTCAGCATCTTGTGGGACCTCTGGCTCAACAACATCAAGGCGTGGCCCATCTACCTCAATAACCTCTTGATGCTCAACTGGCTCAACTTCCCTGTTTGATTCAGGCCTTTCTACTTCTGTTACCCCTGTTTCAGATCTTTCTCTTGGCCGCCAAACAGTAGCCCCCTCACCCTGACGTATATAAATATAGTCACTACCAGGAATCGAAAAAGCTCTCTGTCCTGGCTCAAGTTGCTCAATCATCTCATGAGAAACATCCTGCGCTTCTCCACGTATATCCCTTGCTAAATCAATTATGTATGAATAAGAACCATTTCCAGCAATATCAACTTCAATCCAGGCGTGTCCTTCCCCACCCAATAAGCGCCCCCTAACATATCTGCTACTAATCCCAGCCTCCTGAAGAGCAACTTGCAAAGCTGCACTAATATGGCGGCACCAACCTCCATTGGCAAAATACTCTCCCACAGGCACCACTCCACCCCGTCGGCCTACTGCCGGCTCACCTTCCGCTACATTTGCGCTAACAATGTCAGCTACTCTATCAGCTAACTCCCTTTCAGACCCACGATGTTCAGTAGCCGCTCTCCTTGCCTCATCCAGGGTATCCTGAAATCTCGGATCCAACTGCAAATCAATAAAAAGCAGTTCTCGAGAATATGTATCAGGATTACCAAGCTCAAAGTGTCTTCCCGGCAGGATATCTCCTTCACGCAGCTCAGCAACATTTGTTATCTCCACATAGTCGGTTGGTGTTATTTGCTCAGCTGAAAGCCTTTCTGTTTCCCGAGCAATATAAGGAGGCCTAGCCACTAAGGATAACAAATTCAAATCTTCTCTCCTGTAAGATGTCATGACGTCTGAATGATCTATTAAGACTATTTCGTTATCCCTCACTTGGATGGTTAAGTGCCGATTGAGAATTGCTTCGTGGCTTGAAGGAAGGACCAGTGTCGGCTGGATCTCTGCCTGCGGATCATAGCGGCCGATAGTTACCTCATTACCAGTAACCTCTACAAATGATTCAAAGCCCTCAGCTGCGTCAGAATCAAGAAAGAGACATAACTCGCCGTCTTCACGAGAGACAGTTATATTAACTTCATCGGGGAGTTCCAAGATTATTTCTTCCCCATTAGCTAACGCAATTGCCTCACTTTGATGACGAACAACAGGCACAGATACAGTTACTAACTCTCCGCCGGCTGCCCCATTTATTCCCACTTCAGGAACTGCTGTTTCAGAACGAGCTTCCAGTGGTCGAAAAGTAAAGGCCACTGACTCTCCTTGAGTATAAATTCCACGATAGCTAAAAGTTATAATTCCGTTCTCTTCAACTCTAATATCTTGAAAACCTTCATGGCTCCGCAAAAAAGTCTCAAGATCTGGTATCCGATCAATCGGAACAGTTGCAGTAAAATGATTTGAAAAAATACCAGTAAGAACAATACCAAAATTATTATTAGTACTGAAAAACGGTTCTACAACATCCAAATACTCCGCTTCCCAGGCTCTAACAGCTTCCAAAGCTTCCTCTGCCCTTACCTGCGCTTGAGGGTTGCGGAGTTCTTCAGGTAGATGATTCAGCAAGTCAAGGCGACTTTCAAGTGCCCTGCGATAGGAATCTAAAACATCCCTATAACTTTGTCCGCTGCCATCCTCTGTATACCGCTCAAGCGCCTCTCCTGACTCACGGATTATTGCGTCTGACTCTTCAATTCTACTTTGATAGTGAGCAAGGGCTCTATCTCTAGCCATACCGCGCAATGGGACTGTAATCGGACTGACTAGAGCCCCGCCAACTTTTAAGGATAGAAGAAAAAGAGCTCGATCACGCATGGCCTCGTCAGAAAAGATAGTTTCAGCAATAGCTCCTAGATCAAGCCTTTGTTCATGCACTATTTGTTCATAACCAAGAGCAATCCCCTCCCAACCTGTAAATCCAGCATACTCAAAAGCAAGCGCGCCACTACGGCCAGCAAAAGTTCTAGATAATTCCCTAGTTCTAACAGTTATGGCCTCTGCACTTGGCCTTGCCATCCCTTCTCTAATCAATTGTCTTTGAGCTCTTCCTCTTAAACCTCTCAGATACAGCCTATGTGCCCCACGTAAAAAGGCAAACATCCCTCCAGTCAAAATAACTTCCTCGCCAAAATGTAAAGCATTTTCCACTGTGCTTAACTCTGGATCAAACATAGCTTCATCAGCAGCCCAAGCATTTAAACCATCTGCAACTCCAGTAAAAACTATTGCCTCAACACCAAACACTACCAGAGAACTCTCACCAAGAAATGAAGGTAGCAGCACTGGTGCAAGTTCAGCAGCAACCCCAGCAGTCGCTGCCGCCACAATTACGATACCAACCCCAACCACATAAGTATTAAATCTTACAGAAGAATCGTACTCATCTTGCAGCCGTCCGCCAATCTGAGCCTGCTCAATTTCAAGAAACTGACTTTGGGTAATTGCCAGGATTGCTGCACGGGCCTCATCATAATTCCCCGCACGAATCATAGTGCCAACTTCCTCAAAATCACCCAATGTCCCCCAGGGAGTACGCAGATCATCATTTAATGCCAGTCTTAGTTCTTCGTCATTAGCCTCGGTTGCTAACCAGACCAGACGTTGCATGCGTTCATATCTATCAACAATCCCGTCAAAACGGGCAGCGTTATTATAACCTTCAGAAAGGCCATGCATCCTAACAAGCGCAGTAACTGGATCAACCGCGTTAAGAACACGGTCTCTGGTATTAACTGATCCGCGCATCTCTCCATACATCTCTATTCTTGAATCAATACTTCTCCTAAGGACAACAACATCAAGCTCGTGCCTTATTCGTTCATAAGCAGCAACTCGCTGATCAAGCTCAGCATAATGAACAACCGATGAATAAATGCGCTCAAGATTTAGACGCAAATCTTCAACATCCTGATTATTAGCAGCGGAGGTAGAAGGGATAGCCGTAATCTGATTTACTTCGATTCCTAGTAAATACCTGAGATAATCTTCTTCGGACAAGAATATGCGTCCAGTTATTTCTTCTAAAGTTACAACATCTTCCGCTCGTGCCAAATCAAGTGTTTCCAGTCGTGAAATATCTTCATCCAAGGCTTGTAACTGAGTCCGTAACTCCTCCGGGACCGCATCTCCCAGAATCAAAGGAAGTTCAGGAGACCAAGCTAAAGCAGCATTATCACCATACAGATTCAGAGACATACCGTTAATTTCTTCCCCTTCTTCAATCTCCTGCTCTAATCTCTCACGGTGAAGAGCTGCCCGCTCAAGTAATAAAGCACGGTAGTCCTCAAGGTTTTCCGCCCCAGTATTTAAAAAGTCAAGACTCGCCTGAATAGCCTGGCTATTTTGATAGCCCTCATTCTGCTCTAGATCTTGAGCCTCAATTGCGTGTACATGTTCAAAAAATGTTCCGATTCTTTCGTCATAATAAAGCCCCTCTAGACGTTCTATATATTCAAGCAACTGCTCATCAGTAGAAAGATCTGCTCCTCCAGGAAGAGGACGCCAGAGATCATCCATCACGGCATCCATATGACCAGCAACCTCATTTGAATCAGAAGTTATTTCATCATAAGCCCGAACAATCGGTAAATTCAGCATAAACTCAACCGAAGGCTCATAAGCAGGCAAAGCAGTAGAAAGATATTCTGAGTAATCGAGATGATAAGCAATGCTTGAATTCTCAGGGTATCTCGCCCTAATTAAGTCCGCCACGTTAACTTGCTGTTGTTCTATAGCATCATAACGCCCCAAGAGTTCAAGTGTTCTTAACCCCTCTGCCATCATCTCATAGTCGGAATTGAGCGCCCCCTGAGTAATATTACGACGAGCCTGTTCTATATTTCCATCTAAATCAATTAGGTCAATACTTAGAGAATCAAACTCACTACAAGCAGTGTAAGCAAAGGATAAAAGCTCAAGCCTTTCAAACAGGGCCGGAAAATCAGCAGGATCAGCAGACCTAAGCTCCTCGCTCACCAAGTCCATTTCAGCCTGGAGTCGGCCAAGAAAGTTACGTTCATATTCTTCGATCGCGGAGCGTAATCCTACAATATCATAGTTAGTGAAAAGGTGAATCTCATCATAATTGATATAGTTTTCAAAAAAGTCTTCAACCGTTGTCAGGCCCCATTCTTCCTCTAAATCATAACCAATACTTTCTGCCTGCGCAAACAATTCTTCTACTTCCGCATAATGCTCTTCGAAAAGTGGATGTCTGGTATATTCAGGCTGCTGATTTTCTTCAAAGGTAGTGACTTCTTGCCAGAGGTCATCACAGGCAGATTCCCAAAGCTCGGGGTTTGGAAAGGAGGCAAAAAATTCTTCAACCGTATGTATCTCTAAATTACAGCCAACGTCTTCCGCATATTCTAATGCGCCAGAAACTTCCCAATAATAATAACCAAAGTCTGGGTGGTTTTCGTATTCATTTTGTTGAATTTCACCATTAGCACTTAGCTCCACTGCTTCATCTGACAAGGTAATAGAATCTTCTGGTAGTTCCGCGGAAGTTACTTGCTCTAGCCCTCTTGAAACAAGGCTAGTAAATTCATTGCGAACTCCGCTTACAATACTAAATATCGTCATTTTGTTCCTCTGATTAGGGAATCTTGCCTATCTGCTAATAAAAAAGGCGAACCATCATACGGAACGCCTGTTAGCAGATGGCTTATACACTATATATATCGCAGCTAAAAGGTCAAATCTTGCATAAAAATGCTATAATAATCATCACCATGCTCAAAAAAACCGACCCAGATATAATCAAAGGCTATCTCGAAGACAGCTCTAACCTCTCTGGCGGTCAGGCAGACGGCGCATATATACCAGAAAGCGAAAAAGACATTGCTGAAGCGCTCAAGGAATGTAATAACAAAAAAATCCCACTGACCGTCTCCGCCGGCGAAACCGGCACAACCGGCGGCTGCATCCCATTTGGCGGCTGGGTTTTGACCACTCAAAAACTCAATAAAATCATCACCATAGATAAGGGTCAAAAATCTGCCCTAGTTCAACCCGGTGTTACCCTGGAAGAGATTGAAAAATCAGTTAAAAAAGAAGGACTGCTCTACCCGCCTGATCCAACCGAGAAAAAGGCCACGATTGGCGGCAATGTTGCCACCAACGCTTCCGGCGGCCGCAGCTATCGCTTTGGCTCAACTAGGAATTGGATTAGACGATTAAAAGTTGTCTTGGCCTCAGGGGAAGTTTTAGATCTCAAGCGCAACACCCCTAACCCCTACCCCCTAATCCCTATCCCCGATTACAAAATGCCAAAAGTTAAAAATTCAGCAGGTTATTTTGCAAAACCCGGCATGGATTTAATTGACCTTTTTATCGGTTCAGAAGGAACATTGGGAATTGTTTCAGAAATAGAAATCGCTCTCCGCCCTGCCCTTGCTGAAACTTTTGATATTGTGGCATTCTTTCCCAGCGAAGAACTCGCAGTTGATTTTGTCCTCCAAGCCAAGTCAAAAAAAGATCCAACCGTCAACTTTTTTGAATATCTCGACGAGAACACCCTGCAAATGCTAAAAGAAACTTATTCCCATATCCCCGAAAGAGCGAAAGCCGCGGTTTATGTTGAACAGGAAGTAACCCCGGAAAATGAAAAAACTTATCTCGAGAACTGGGCGCAGCTTCTAGAGAAATTTACGGCTTCGATTGATAACTGCTGGCTCGGCATGAATGCCGCGCAAAAAGAAGAGTTAGCCAAATTTCGTCACGCCATTCCAGAACACATCAATGAGCTTTATAAACAAAATAAATTAGTTAAACTAGCTACCGACATCGCCGTGCCAACCAACAAATTCAAGGAAATGTACGGCTTCTATAATTCCGAAATCCGAAACGCGAAATCCGAAACAAACCTGCCTGCCGGCAAGGCAGGTTCGAAATCCGAAATATTTCACATCAAGTTTGGACACATTGGAGAGAATCATTTGCATGTTAATCTCTTGCCAAAATCAGAAAAAGAAAAGGCTGTGGCAAAAGATTTGATCATGAAGTTTGTCAAAAAGGCGATCAGCCTGGGCGGCACAATTTCTGCCGAGCATGGGGTTGGCAAAATCAAGCACGATTATTTAAAAGAAATGTATGGCCAGGAAGGCATCAATGAAATGATCCGGGTTAAAAAAGCCTTGGACCCAAATTGCATTTTAAATCAGAATAATATTTTCAAGATACCAGGCTAAAACCTCAAAACCACTGAAATTTTCACATTTTTCGCTCGATATATTTATGCAAGTAAATCTCGCCTATTGGAGCATTATTTATGGTCAGTTCTATTGGAAATGGAAATTCTGGACGCGGAGGCTCAAATCGTGGTACAGTATCGTTTGTTATGCGCAGACTACTAGATTCCTCCAGATCACCAGAACATGAGGGAAGATACCGGCGGCTGGTAAGAGAAGTTAATCAGCGGCATGGGGTTGACCGGGCTAATATTCTTAAATTATCTGATCCCGCTGATCTAAAAGCTTTTATTACAAAAGAGATAATTGAGCTTTTTGCCAGGCCAGATCTGATCTCCTTTGAAGCGCGTAAATCCCTCTCCCCTTTAAGTGAAGTCGCGGTACGCGAAGCTCGCACTATTTATATACCTCAAAGAAAGGCAAGCACGATTTATGTTTCCGGCCAACCCCCAGCTGGAACCATTGAAGTCTTTGAGGCAAACCCCAACCAGCTAGGTATTGACCAGATCGACCTGCCAAAAGGCCAAGAATGTGTTGTGGCCATCCCCCTGGTCTCAAGTTTAGCTCAAAAGCTTACTTTACCAGCCTATCCTCGTCATGGGGCCATTATCCTTGGTAAATCTCAGCCAAATGGCTTTGACCCCCAATCTGACCTCAGAGCCCTGCGCATGATCGCCAATGATATGGCCATTGTCCTCGCCCAGACCAACCAATCCCTTTAGTTTCTCCCCAACCCCTAGCCCCTAATCCCTATTCCCATGCAAGTATATAGCCAATAAACTCGATAATATTAGTGTAAGAGCCACTAGATGCGCCTGACATATAGTAGAGCTCTATAAAAAGGAAGCAAACAGGCTTCCTTATTTTTTTAGGAGAAAAGGTATGGGTGGAGACCAAGTTAGTGATCTGACAAATATGTCTTTTATGCCGCTCAGTCCACTTTATGAGAGCGGATCGTACCCCATGTGTGAGGTTGAGCCTTTTGATTGGTATGGGGAAAATAACCAGGATGTAAACGTCCTGCCCTATTATGCCCCTTTTCAAACACAATACACACCAGCCACTCCAAGTACAGATTTTTACACCAATGCTGACTTTACTGGCGCAAGCACTCCCGCAGTTTTTACCAGCACAACCAACTCACAGCTTCTCAACGGTCAATCATCCAGCTGGCTGGTAATTAACCTTTCTGGCTTAAAATATGTAAATGATACCTTTGTTGGCGGGCATGAAGCTGGCAACGCTTATCTCGAGACCTGGCAAAGTATCATCCGGGAAATAGCTGTCAGAGAGGGTATCCCAGCAAATGACGTAACAATTGTCAGGGATGGACCCAACTTCGCGCTCAACATTACAGACACAGCAGTTGGCGAAAGAATCATGACTGAAATCAATGCCACATATGCTAACGGCATGGATATTACCTACACCCACGAAGGTCAACAAATAACGCGCACTATTTCCCCTGAAATGCTGGATGGAAAAACCAGCCTCGTCAATGCAGGCACAATAACATTTGCAGAACGGTTAAGTATTACCCTGGACGGCATCTATCGCGGTCTGCGCGAGATGATCTACCATCTTAATCGACCAGAAATTAATTCGTCACGCCTGGGGGAAAACACGATCATCAATGCTGAACACGCAGCGCTTTTAGACAGCTACTCCTTAGAAACCCGGCTGGTCAATTATTCAGCTATCATGGCTGAAGCAGGTCCTGTCCTGGCTCCGGATGGTCTTTATACTGAACCAAGGTCAGGCCTGCGTAACAACGACCAGCTGATCCAAGACGGCACAGAAATACTCCGGTCAGGTCGATCTGTCCGTTTTGCTTTTTTTGACGGCAATGCCATAGGATCATTCAGAACACTCGGCTTTGCTGGCGAAGCAATGATGGATGCTATTGTTGAGGCAAGAATTGCTCAAGCCGCTGCCAATGCTGGGCTTGCAGAAAGTGGCATAAGGGTTTATCGCCATGGCTCTGGTTCTGAGGAATTCTATTTGCTGGCTGATGAAAGCGTCTCTCCTGAAATGATGGAACAAGCTGGCCAGGATCTAATGAGAGCATTGAATGAGACTCCTTTTGAGATCAGGATTGAAAGCAGCTCTGATTTCGGCGCGCAATATACGGAAAACAACCCCGAGGCACTAAGGGAAATAATTAATGGCACTGAATATGTTAGGGTTGACATTACCCAAGTCACCCGCGGCAGGAACGGAATTAATTATCGCGGGATCACTATCACCCTG
>JAHIZU010000112.1 GCA_018814265.1 Candidatus Margulisiibacteriota bacterium
AGGATCGAACGCCGGGGCCGGCCAGGGCTGCTTACAGATATCCGCAGGTTAGCTAGATTGGGCAAAATACTCTATCAAAACCCTAAACAGGCCTTTACAAAGGGCGCCCGCTCCTATCTGGTATCCCAGGGTTTTCAGGGGAAAGTTCTCAAAAAAACAGTCAAGGATATCAGATCAGTTTATGATTCAATCTTGAAAAACCCACAAGCCGCACAAGAAATGGGAGTGGAACCGTTTAGCGCCTGGCACCAGCTGGCCATACTGGAAAACCAGCAGTACCAAGCCTACAGCGAAATCATTAGAGAATCTGGGGTTGAGCATATTTTAAGAGATTCTAAGGTCCGCACCAGAAAAGCCTTGGGGTTAAGCAAAGGCAAGGCACTTCCACCGGAGATAGCCAATATCTTTAAGCAGACAACTGATGCGCTTATCGGGGAAGGCGGTCTGCTACTTAATGCGGAAAGCGTAACCCAACTACCTCAATTAAATGATTATTTGCGGGCTATGGACAAAAGGCTCCGCAAGGTTGAAAACAGCCATAAGTTTAGCCGTGAAAACATCCAAAAACTTAGGTCTGAACGAACAAAATTATACGAACAAATAACCTGGCTTAAAACAACAAGGGCTAACATGCCTGAACGCTTTAATGAGATCATTATTCAAAACCGCGAGGCACTGCGTATTAAGCTAGAAGCAAAAGATGTTCCTCAAAAAAAAATAAAGCGAATTCTTAGGAAATACGAAAATGGTTTAAAACAGAATATTAATCGCAACACCTTATATATGCTGGACCAAACGACTACCACCTCAGAAGTTACCCAAAACAATCGGGCAAGAAAACTCATTAAGAAACGCTTTAAAGAAATTAGAACTGGGTTCTTTAGCGAAATGAGGACCCGCTTTGAAACGCTGGGCCAGCGCTTTGCCAGGGAAGGCACAAGAAATAGAGGGGGCAATGGTGGCGCGCTGCCAGGACCAGGTGAAGGCACACCACCCCCACCTTCAGAAACAGTTCCGCCTACCAGGGCACTCACACACGAGGCTGCTCCTGTTGAAGCAGCTCCAGAAGGCCGCATCCGCTTTTCTTTAGCAGGATTAGTCCCGCCTGAATTCACGATGGAGAGAATCACTCGTATAAGTCTCTGTCTGAATGAGGTTCCAGTGGGAACTATTGATGGCCTTGATCATCTGCAGGCCGCTCACATCGAAGAAATCGTTTTACGTGAAGGCGTTGATCCAAGAGTTCTTGGAGAATTAACAATTACCGAAAATGCCGTGATCGAGGCTGCCTCAGAGGGCAGAACAGTCCTGGCAATTGATGCCGAGGGAAATATCGAAGCCATGACCCCCGAACAGGCTAACATTCACAGACCAAATCAGGCTCCTGTGGCTGAAGCTCCTGCTCCGGCTGAAGCTGAGCCACTGGCACCTGAAAGCGAACCGGGAATAGAAGTTACAAACGATATCATTGTTAGAGAAACAATGAATGCTGAAAATATTTTGGCTGAGCGAAACATCCGCACCGGTGAAATCAACAACGCCTTCCGCAATCTAACGATCCCAGAAATCGAATGGTTTGGCTCACGCTTAGCCAAGTCAGGGGTTAGCTCATTCCATGCGGATCCTAATTTGGAATTTGAAATTGCAGATTTAGAGCCTATTCTTGAAGAAATTGAACGGACCGGCAGTTCTGAAACAAATCAATCAAAAAGGGTTATTGTTTATCGCGACAGCAATAATATGTTGCGCGTGCAACAATTTCAACTGGACAATACCATTAGTCTCCAGGAAACGATTATTGATGGCCAGGCGACATATCGTTTCAGAGATACCATATCCGGGGAACCAATTGACGAATTTATCTTAAGAGAGGGCGAGCTGCAGTGGCGCGGTGGAAATCGAAGCTATCACGAATTAGAGGGTCTCTATGGCAGAGAAACTGCTGAGAGAATTTTTAATGTGCAGAGAGTTTTGGGCAGCCCCCTCATGCCCTTAGAATATTTTGGACAAGGATCTTGTGAGCTTTCAGAAGTTGAGCTGGCATCCCGCAGCAATATCGCCCCAGATATTGAGATTCTTGCCCGGGAAATTGAAGCCACTTTAAATAAAAAAGCAGAATACTTTTCTGATCCTGTTGAGCTAGAAAAAGCCTCCCGTAGTGTAGCCCAAAAATTAGACCCTAACAAGTTTGTTGAATACTTAAAATCACCAAGAGGCTACGAATTATTATCTGATCCCATCAAAGGGCCAAAATTAATGGGAATTATACAGGAAGCAGAACAGCTGTATCAAAGAGGCAATCCAACTGCCCATGAATGTGCTGGTCTTCTCTTGGGTATGGGGGCTGTTTTAGGTTTAGAAGTAGCTGCTGAGATTTTTGGCATAGACGGTGGATTTGAAAGGTTTACCTTTGTCTTGGGCCTGGCCCATAGCGTTAATTGGTCTTACGTAAAGCTGGCTGATAAAACTTTATTACAAACCCTCAGTAAGTTTAGTTCTTCAACCAAGATCATTGTCGGAAGAGGCACTCCCTTAGGCGAAAGGTGGGTAACGTTTAAAAACTTAGGTATAG
>JAHIZU010000113.1 GCA_018814265.1 Candidatus Margulisiibacteriota bacterium
GGGAGGTGGTGCGGCGCTTCAATCAATTCTATGGTAATGTCATGACCGAGCCTGAGGATCTCTTGACCGAATTTCCCGTGCTGCCCGGTCTGGACGGCCGAAAAATGAGCAAGTCTTACGGTAATACAATTGCGATTTCAGATTCGCCAGAAGTCATTAAGAAAAAAGTCAGTACTATGGTCACTGATCCCGCCAGGGTTAAGAAAGAAGATAAGGGGCATCCAGAGGTTTGTTCGGTTTATGAGTTCTACAAAGTTTTTGCCAGGGACCGCACAGACACTGTGGCGGTTGAGTGTCGCCAAGCCCAACGGGGCTGTGTTGCCTGTAAAAAAGAATTAGCTCAAGCGCTGGTCGACTATCTGGCGCCGATCCATGCCAAACGCCAGGAATTTGAAAAGCAGCCGGAAAAACTCGAGCAAATACTGGCCCAGGGTTCGGCAAAAGCCCGTAAGATCGCAGTTCAAACCTTGAATGAAGCTAAGCAGGCAATGGGATTAATATGACAGAGGATATCGCCTACCAGATCGCCATAGATGTTTTTACCGGTCCCTTTGATATTTTATTAAAGGCGATCGATGAAGGACAGATCAATATCTACCAGGTTTCCCTGGCCGAGATCACCTCATCATATTTTGAGTACTGGAAACGCCAGGAGCCGGATCTGGTCCTGGCTTCTGATTTTTTGATCATGGCGGCTTATTTGGTGGAGATGAAATCAAAATCCCTTTTGCCCGCCAGGGAAGAGCTTAACCCAGAGGACATGCTGGTTGACGTTGAAGAGTCGCTGGTTTCTCACATCCAGGAGTATGAGATCTATAAGAATTTAGCCCAAACCCTGCGGCAAAGAAAAGATGTTTTTGAAAAGGTCTACGGCCGCCATGAAGGAGAGCCCCAGGAGAAAGAGATCGAGCTGGTAGATGTTTCACTCAAAGATCTGGTCCAGGCTTTTAAACGGGTTTATGATGATGCTGTTAAGCGAGAACAGATTGTGTCAATTGAGGCTGAGGAAATTACCCTGGAAGACCGGATCATCGAAGTAAAGCGGCTGCTGGCTGGCCGCCGGGACGGTGTGCCTTTTGTTGATATTTTCATTCGCAAGACCAGGATCGAGATTGTGGTGACCTTTCTGGCGGTCCTGGAATTGGCTAAGCAGCGGGTCATCAAGATCACTCAAAGCCGGCGATTTGCGACTATATTATTATTTGCCAGGGAGGTATATGACCAGCAACATGGAAAACCAGAGCCAGTCCAACAATCTTAAAGGTATTCTCGAGTCGATCTTGTTCATTGCCAGGAAACCTTTGGCCCCAAAGGATCTGGAAGAATCAGTCCAGATGCCGCGGGAGGTCATTACCGCTGCTTTAGAGGAGCTGGTTAGTGAGTATGAAGGGAAGGGCATCAACGTAGTCAAAGTTGCTGGCGGTTATTTAATGGGGACTAATCCGCTTAATGCTGATTATGTTCATACCCATCTGCATGCTAAGGTGCAAACCACCTTGACCCATCAGGCGCTGGAGGTTTTAGCGATCATCGCTTATAAGCAGCCGGTTACCCGGGCAGAAATGGAAAGGATCCGGGGAGTTAATTCCGATGGTCCGATCGATACCTTGGTGCAAAAGAAGCTGATACAGGAATTGGGCCGCAGCGAGGCTGTTGGCCGGCCTTTCCTTTATGGCACAACGACCGAATTCCTGCGCCATTTTGGCTTAAAGGACCTCACGACTCTGCCTCCGCTGCCTGTGTCTCAGGAGGAACAGGACGAGTTGTTTAAGACAGCTTTGCAGGAATGAGCACAACCGAAGCGCAGATCTCAGAAGTCTTTAATTCGATCCAGGGTGAAGGACTATATCTTGGAGAGCGCCAGACCTTCCTCCGCTTTGCCGGCTGCAATTTAGCCTGCCAGTATTGTGACACACCCCAGGCCTTAACAATTCCCAAGGAATTTAAGGTTGAGATCACACCTGGCAAGAAAGATTTTAAGCAATTCACCAACCCCGCAACCATCCAGCAGCTGATCGATCTGGCCAACTCTTTTCAAAAACCCAGAGGTGTCAATCATTCGCTATGCCTGACCGGCGGAGAACCGCTGCTCCAGGTGGATTTTCTCAAGCTTTTTTTGCCGGCCTTAAAAAAGGGGCTAGATCTGCCGATCTATTTAGAAACCAATGGGGTGCTGCCAGACCATTTATTAGAAGTTATCGAGCTGGTCGATATTATTGCTCTTGATATTAAACTGCCCAGCGCCACTGGCTTGTCTCCCTATTGGAAGGAGCACAAAAAGGCTTTGGAAACAGCTTATCTCAAAGAGGTGTTTGTGAAAATAGTTTTTACGCGCGAGTCAAAGGTTCAAGAGCTGGATGAAGCAGTTTCTTTGATCGCGCAGGTAGATGAAAAAATCCCCCTGGTATTGCAGCCGGTAACCCCGCATGGTCCGATCAAGCACCGCCCTAATCCTGATCAGATAATGGCCTTCCACAACGTGGCTAAGAGAAAATTAAAAACGGTTAAGGTAATTCCTCAGGTGCATAAAATATTCGGGGTGCTTTGATCAGGCTTGGGCAAGCTGGTCAATGGTTTTCGTAAGCCATTTAATGGATCTTTTGTGGTGGTCGTCCAGGTCCATGTCCTGGAGAGCTGTTAGCAGCTTAAGTTTATAGCGAGCAGTGCCTAGCGTGATCTTCGTAAGCTGGGCGTACAGCCAGGTTCGGGCAGCTGGGTTGACTGCGGCTGCCGACTCCTGTTTGATCTTTTCTGAGAGCTCATGGAACTCTTTTTCGTTATCTGTAAATAACCGTTTTAAGTGGTATTCCTGAACAAGGGATTTGACCGTGCTGAGTCTTTCCTGATCTTGCTTAAGAGTGTCGTAGTCTTTGGCCGGCCTGGCTTCAGACCTTTCAGCCGCGACAACTGTTGTTGTGTTCTGGGCTTTTTCTTCTTGCTGTTTGGCGATCTCTACTTTTTGCTGCGGTGAAGAGGGCGGGACAGTTGTTGTTAGCTTGACCGGTTGGGATGCTTCATACTCATCAGGAAGCTTATTGGTTATTGCCACGCGTTCTTGGGGATTAAATAAAGCCGAATGTTTTAACATCTTTTTGTGGACATTTTTGCGGCCTTCAAGCTCGTGGAGATTCATCTCTGGTTTAACGTCGGATTGTTCGTTCTCAACCTCAGGCGTCAGCGGCCGCTTTTTCAACACTTCCAAAAAGGTCTTGGTCTTGTCTATTTTACCGCCGCGCTCTTCGATCAGCTCGCGGTCCGTGGCGGTAAAGATAACGGCCTGGGAGCCGGCAACTGCCGCCTCCTGGCCGCCCATATTCGGGATTATTCCTGCAATAGCTTGTTCCATCACGATATTAATACCTCACAAAATCAGGGTCTTACATTATATATATCGTGTTTTTTGAGTGAAAACTTGCGTGGTTTTAGTAAATGTGCTTGACAAACGGGGAAGAATATAGTTAAATCGCTTTTAGGCAATAAACAATTACTA
>JAHIZU010000114.1 GCA_018814265.1 Candidatus Margulisiibacteriota bacterium
GTTCCCAGCGGGCTGTCCCAATTCTCTGTGCCTGTTCCACCTCTTTCTGAGGTTGTTGGACTTGGCCTGAGATATTCATTTTAGTTGAAATTATTTGACATCGGAATAGCATAAGATTAAAATTATCGTTGGAGGTGCTGAAAATGAGAAAATTATTGGGAGGGCTGTTTGTTTTACTGTTGAGCGTTTCATTAGTATTCATATTTGTTGGCTGCGGGGCAACTACTGAGGATACAACTACCACCACCACTACTACTCCATCCACTACGACCTCTACCTTATCTGGAGCTGTTATGAAAGGACTTATGGAGAATGCAGCGGGAGCGGGGATTACCAGTGTGCAAGGCGTTAAGGGTTTTGCCTGGCCACCTGGCACAGTACCTGTAAACGATAATTATCCATATGTTATTACTACTCCTGAATCATATACAGTGGGAATCTGGAGAGCGAGGCTCTTTAAAGGATTAAGTGATACAACGCCTTATCTCCTGGCGAGCTGGGAGGTTGTTGGAAATACTCCCGGGAATTATTTAATGACCAGCAGTCCAACTCAAATGGCCACCAACGCAAATTATCCAACGGCTGGAGCTTATGACCACATGATCCCAACCCTTGCCTATCTGGAACAGGAATTGCCCTCTTCAATAGTTGATTTCAGCGGCATAACAAGGTTTAGAATAATGATGGCAACTTACGGCAGCTATCAAATGGGTGATGTCCTGGTCTACAGCGGGGGCGCCTGGAATTGGATTAATAGTGCTAATGGAAGTTTATCTACTACGCGTCCAGCTTCTCCAGTAAACGAGAATTGGGGCAGTGATGCAACTGCGGAAGTGAATGGGCATCTTTGTTTTGAGCCTCAGGATGTGACCTTTACGGCAGTGACCATTCCAGCCAATCCGAGCGGCCAGTATGTTTTTACCTTGATCTTCGATGTAGCTGCAACTTTTGCGTTTAACGATCTTAATGAAAACGGTGTTTTTGAGCCCGGGGTAGAGTGGCCTAGTGGTGACGTTGCGCCTGCTTCTTGGGTAGCCACTTCTGGTGAAGCCAGTTGGGGGGTGGGACCCCCCGGCCTGAGCGTTTCGGTCGAAGTGCAGTAAAGCAGTATTCGATAATAAGAGAAACCGGTCTTTTTAGGCCGGTTTCTTATTAGACCCTTTTGTTATATAATTTGCTAACATGAGAATTATAATACCGCTTTTAGCTTTGGCATTATTCCTTTCTAGTTGCGCCACACCTCAACCCAAGCTACGTGTTGTTATGGGGTTGGGGGAGGCCGAATGGCAGGTAATGCGCGAGGAAATCTTTCCCTCCTTTGAAAAAGCCAACAAGATCAAGATAGAAGCTATTCAAATGGAAGCCTCTGATTTGCCCCAGGTGCTTGAAGCCCAAGTTAAAGCAGGCAATGTCAAGATCGACCTCTTTGCCCGGGATAACCAGCAGCTGTCTTATTTTGTTTATAAGGATCTGGTCGAAGATCTCTCTTTACAGGAAAAAGATATTCCGCCAACCGTGATCCCAGCTCTGATCGAAGCGGGTAAGTTTAAACAGAAGCTGTTCTTTCTACCTTACCGGCCAAATGTCCAGATCACATATTATAATCAAGAAAAATTTAATCAGTATGGTTTAAAGCCGCCGCGCAACTGGGATGAATTGCTGCGGGTTGCTAAACTCTTTAAGGAAAAAGAAAAAACCGGCAAGGTCCTTTTTATGGCGCATGGCGGAGAGCCAACTGCATTGCAATTATATGAATGGATCGTTTCGGCTGGGGGAGATCCTTTAAGCCTTAATGATGAAGGCTGCGTTAACACCTTTGCCTTTCTCCAAAGCCTCTGGCCGTATCTTTCACCAGATTCCATTCAGGCTGAGTTTGACACCTCAAATGAATATTTAGCCCGTGATTCCGCTTACCTGATGCAGAACTGGCCGCATGGTGCGCGGGTGATCGTCGAAGACTACAAGAAGCAGGGGATTGCTACTTATCATGGGTTTAGCGGGCCGGTCAGGGAAGCGCATGTGGTGGGCGGCGAAGTTTTAGGCATACCCAGGGGAGCGCCAAATAAAGAATTAGCTTTGCGCCTGGTTAAATATCTTCAATCAAAAGAAGTTCAGGAAAAACTGGTCAGCAAGCTTGGCTGGCCAAGCATTCGCTCAGATGCCTACGGCACTGTGCCCCAGTGGCTGCAGCCGCATTTTGAGTCGGTTGACCAGGCTTTAACATATGGTGTTTTTAGAAAGAACGTCCCATACTGGAATGATTATGTTAAATATATTAATGAAGCTTTTGCGGAGATCGTTACGCGCGGCGCGCCGGTCAAGAAAACCCTTGATTTTTATCATGATCAGCTTGAAGCTGACAAGCAGCGGATGTAAATATTATGGCCCTCACCCTGAATGTTGATAAAAGATTATTTGTAGTCTAAAGGTCCCTCTCCCAGGGGGAGAGGGACGGTTTGGTAATTAAAAATTCCCCCTCTCCCTCTGGAGGGTGTCCAATAACCTCAAGAAACCGGCGAATGAA
>JAHIZU010000115.1 GCA_018814265.1 Candidatus Margulisiibacteriota bacterium
AGCCTTGCCTTTTAAGCCGTCAAAGAACCCGCGCCTAGTCGGTTCGGTGTATTCATGAACTACCCCCAGCAAGTCTTCCAGTAAGGGGTTGGGATAAAGATGGCCGTTCTCGTCCTTTAAGCCAAAGCGGGATTCAGTGATCAGGGTGCCGCCGGTCATGATCCAGTCCTTTAATTTGCTATATTGATTTTTGGAGATCAAATAAGGGTTAGGCAGCAGGAGAACTTTGTCTGGCAGATTACCTGAATCAAGGTCCCGTTCAAAAATGAAATCAACAGATTTGCCCTTTTGATAAATTGCCTGATAAGCGCCTGACAAGGACTGCGGCGTATGCATTAAGCCAAGCTCCGACCTAACCGGTTCCCATTGTCCCACAATGCCGCGCGGCGGACCTTGTTCCTGATAAGTTTGGACTTCACTGGCATGGAGGTAAGCAATGGCAATGTTTGAATTTCTAATTTCTAATTTCGAATTTCGAATTTCTTTAGCCAGTTTCTTGATCGTTTCCAGCCGCTTGGTAGAGCTGCCGTCAGGTTTTAGGATGCCAAAGCCGCCTGTTTCCGCGCCAAAGAGCGGTGGTTTCCAGTTATGATAAAGCAGCGCCTGGGCGCCATGCTGAAAAGCCATTTTAGTCCAACCATAAATTTCCGGACCGGCAACGTGTTCTGGCGCGCCCCAGCGGACATTTTGCCCGCCCTGCATCTCAGTAATATGAAACTCGGACTTGGTAGCGCGGCAAAAGCTGCGCCAAAGGTCGCACATATAAGCCAGATCCCTGGGTGACATGCGGCCGCCTTTGGGATAAATATCTAAGCCATAAAAATCCAGCTCATCAGCGATAATGCTGTGGTCAGGCACGCGGGTGCAGATGCCGATAAAACCATTAGTGCCGATCTGGTGCTTTTTGTCGATCTGCCTGGTGATCCTGGCCAGATGGCTGACCCAATCTTTAATGCTATCAGTCTTGAACCTGAACCAGTCCAGAAAAATATGAGGAGAAACAGCTTCCCAGATACCAGCTTTAGGGGTTCTAATATCTTCGAAGCGAGAAAAAGTCGTTGTCCAAAACCTGGTGCCCCAGACCTGGTTCAAGTGTTTGATCGTCTTGTATTTTTTCTTAGCCCAGATTATAAAAGCCTGGCGGGTGTGCTCGCAGTGACAATAATCATTTGTTGTGGTGTGGTCAAGCGGTGGATAGACAGGTTCATTATCCACTTGCCAGGCATGCAGGGCCGGGTGGTTTTTGTAACGGCTAACGAGCTTTCTGGTCAGCCGTTCCGCCAGCTTGCGGTAGTGAGGATTGTCTTTGCAAATATTAGGCCGCGGGCCGTATTCTGGATACCGGGTACCGTCTTGCGCCACTGGCTGGCTGTTAGGGTGTTTTCTAAAGAACCAGGTGGGGACTTGTGAAGTAGGAATGCCTAACAAAACTTTTAAGCCGTGTTTGGCGCAGAGATCCATAGCCAGGTCCAGGCCCTTAAAATTGAACTGGCCTGGTTCAGGTTCAAACCAGTCCCAGGCCATCTCGCCAAAGCGCACAATGTTCAGGCCCGCCTGGCTGATCTTTTTAAAAGTTCTGTCCCAGGTTTCCTTGGGCCATTGGTCTGGATAATAGGTAACGCCAAATGGCAGCATAAGGGGTAATTATATCAAAAAAACAGCACAGGAAAAAGGGGGGTCAGGCTAAGGCGACTACGATCTTCTTGATCTGGCGCTCCCTGATCTGGCTGGCGTAAGGCTCGGCGATAAAGGGTTTATTTATCTCGACTTCCTGGTTGTTTGCCAGGGTAAGTTTATAAGAAACTGGCGCCACGCCGTTATTATAAGTATTTTTGTTTTTAGAATTGAGATAAGTGACTTCAATTGTGCCCAGCAGCCTAAAGTTGAATTGGCCTTTGGCAAACAGCCAGCTGGGCAGGATCGGGGCAAGCTTAAAACAGAGTTGGCCGGCTTTGTCCAAATAAAAGATATTTTTTCCAGTGGTCATATGCAGCCACATGTCTATAAATTCAGCTGCCCCGCCGGACAGCCTGGCCACAAAGCCGGCCATGCTTTTCTTTGTTCGGATGCGCGCTGCTGGCGATAAAGGAAGAGTTCTCCAATATGCTGCGCTTGTATTTTTTTGGGTCCATAAAAGGGACCAAGACTTGTTTCAATTCGCCAAAAAATTCGTCATGTAAACCAGCCTTGAGCAGCTCCAGCAAGTATTTGTATTCCATGTGCAGCCAGATCGATTCGTTCTCCAGCCAGCCCGGGGTAAAGATCCTGGCCCGGCCGATCTCAATGGGCGTGTCTTTAAGCGAGGCATTGACCTTGTACATCTTTAATTTATTATCGTAGAGCGGGCTTTGCTTGACCAGAGAATAGATCTTTTTATCCTTTTCAACCTTAAGGGCATGGACAAAACCTTCGAGAAAAAGCGGCAGGGGCTTTTGCAGGAATTTTTTGACCGTAACCTGGCTGTTCTTGTCAACTTCATAGTCAGCTACTTCATTGATGAAGTAGGCATGGTAGTTCTTGTATTTCTTAAGACACGTCTTGATGCCCTGGTCGCATTTGACGATCACTTGGGCCAGAAAAGCTTTGGCAGCCTGGCCGGTAATTTTTGCTTCCTCACCGCTAATGCCCAGCCTTACTTGCTGGCGAAAAGCTTCCTTTATAGCATAGGTGGTATCCCAGTAGCTAAAAGGGTCAAGTGTTTGCCCCAGCTGGTGGCTTATCTTATTGATAAAATTTTTGATCTCGATCGGCAGATCGATCGTTACTTTGTCAGGCAAATGCTGATCAATATATTTTGCTAAACGTTTTAATTCCAGCGTCTCAGACAGGGATGAGCCAAACAAGGCTGGCAGGCCGTTTAAGGCGTCATACCAGTCGGGCTTGTCAGCTTCCATTTCCAGCCCAATGCCTTGAGCATCAAAAGAAGCGGCTTTATTGGCTATGATGGTCAGCAATTTAGCGATCAGGGACGTGTAATAGGGTTTACCCTGGCCAAAATTTTTCCTGACAACATGCCTGTCCTGCTTGCGGTTGTTGATCAAAAAAACCTTTTCAGGGTCAACCCTCACGCTTTCATATTGTCTGACCGTGTTGCCGACCAGGCGATATTTGCCTTTGCGGGGCAGGACCACGTGGTCATTATCAAAGAAAATAAAATCTTTGCGCTCGAACAAGGCGTGACCGATCTTTTCCGGATAAACTGCCTCAAAGCTTTCTAGCAGATCGGTGTTATAGAAAGAATGATCGATCCAGAAGCCTTCCTGGTGCACCGAAGATTCTTCCATGTCCGCGGAAGCGATCAGGTCGCGGGCCAGCTCCTGGCGGGAAGTTTTGTAGGCGATCTCAGCCTCGTCCAGGCCTTTAAGAAAAACTCCCAGAATAAACGGCCGGGTAATGTTTTGCCAGATATCGTCCGGCTCCTTGATGTGCTTGGCAATTATATTTTTTGCCAGCTTTATGTCCTTGATCCAGAACTTGCTGCCAAAAACTACCAGCGGGTTAAAACCATCCAGCTGGATCAGGTTAAAGAACCTGAACAAATTGCTCTCCGCTACATCAGGGTTGAAGAAAACATCATTTCTGCGGTTCTGGTTGATGTCGCGGTAATTGCCGTTGCCCTGGGAGAAATAGGTTGGCATGAGCTTAAAATCATTATAATCCCGCTCCATGTCACCATGTTTGCGGTAGTAGAGATACAGGCTTTTGTCGCCCAGGCTGATCGGTAAACCCCCGCGCATCACATTGTCCAAAAATGTTTGGCTGGAGTAAAGGTCAAAGCTCCTGATGGCGCTGTTGGTGGACATCATGCCGCAAATCTCATGGATCAAACTCCGGTTTTCAGAGGCTTTTTGGGCTAAATATTTCCGGTTGGAGATCTTGTTTTTGACGCGGTTAAGTTCCTTAAGGC
The DNA here is from genome assembly GCA_018814265.1 of Candidatus Margulisiibacteriota bacterium. Taxonomy (GTDB): domain Bacteria; phylum Margulisbacteria; class WOR-1; order O2-12-FULL-45-9; family O2-12-FULL-45-9; genus JAHIZU01. The sequence goes on from JAHIZU010000115.1 coordinate 3,908, forward strand.
TGTCCACCTGGCCGATAATCGAACAAAGCTCGGCTGAATCATTGGCCAACAGGCTTAAGCTTTTATAGGCAAAAGCCGATGGAGTAAAACCCTGTGTCTGCTGATTAGCTGTTACATTAAAGGTCTTGGCCGAGACAAAATTTTCCGGGATTTCCAGGCTGCTGTTCTGGCCAAAAACCAGGGCTGGTTCAACAATGGCGTTAGTGGGCTGATCTTGGCCGTTGAGATGGCAGAATGAGACAAAGAAATTTCCCTTATCGATCAATTCAGTGGCAGACACGTCAGCCGGCGAAATTTTTAATTTATAAAAAGGCGCTTGCTGCTCCAGGTTTAAGACCTCTGCCCAGGCTTCGATCGTCTGGCTAAGTCGTTTGAGCAGATCATTATTAAACCCGTAGGGGACAACGATGGGCAAGCCGTCAATTACTTCGATCTTTCTTGGCTTATTGGCCAAGTTAGTGATCGTGACGATCCTGGCCAGGGCAGGGAATTGTTCATTGGGTATGGTGAAATAGTTGACTTTGATCTTAAGCTTTAATTGCTGATTGGTTTCAGTCAAGGTCAGGTCGTGGGAGGTAATGCGCATGGCGTTGGAATTATCAGAGGCCTCACGGAACGGTTCGTAAAATTTGCCATCAATCTTGATGAAGGTGCGGAAACAATTTAGAGATACGCAGCGATAGGCTTTATTCGCTGGCTGAAATTCGATGATCGCCCGGTCCTTGTCATTGGCTCCGGCCGAGGTAATGCACTGGCCCCGGTTGGCGTAGAAGACCCACATGGGGCAGCCAAAGACGCCGGCAATGCCGGGAAAAAAGCTGGCAAAGGTCGGGGCTGAGTTGTAATTCTCAATAACGAATTCGTCAGCTTTTGATATGTAGTATTTTGGCTTAAGCATGGTTTAGTATTTTACCGTTTTTGCGGGGGTTATTCAACCGTGACGCTTTTGGCGAGGTTTCTGGGCTGGTCAACGTGGCAGCCCCGCTTCACTGCTATGTAATAAGCCAGCAGCTGCAGGGGGACCACCGCTAGAATCGGGGAGAGTGCTTCTGAGGTCTTAGGGATGCAGAGGACCTCATCGGCCTTTTCAGTAATCGCCTGGTCTTTTTCCGAGGCAACAGCAATCACAATACCGCCGCGGGCTTTAACCTCTTCGATGTTGCCCAGGATCTTTTCGTAGCGCCGGCCGGCTAAAGCCAGGACCACTACCGGCATATTCTTGTCGATCAAAGCGATGGGGCCGTGCTTCATTTCCGCTGCGGGATACCCCTCAGCATGGATGTAGGAGACTTCTTTAAGTTTTAATGCGCCTTCCAGGGCGATGGGAAAACCCTTACCCCGGCCCATGTAAAGCGCGTTGGTAGCTTTGTGGAATTTCTCAGCGATCCGCTCGGCCTCATTTTCCTGATAAAGGGCTTCTTCCAGCTTAGACGGTATTTCGATCAAGTCAGCGATCAGTTTGGCTGATTCACTTTCGCTGATCAGCCCCTTTCTCTTGCCGAACAGGATAGCCAGTAGATAGAGCACGGTCAGCTGAGTGGTAAAGGCTTTGGTCGAGGCCACGCCGATCTCCGGTCCGGCGTTGGTATAGACCACGCCATGTGATTCGCGGGCAATGGACGAGCCCATAACATTGCAGATAGCGATGACCTTAGCTCCCTGGGCTTTGGCTTCCCAGACCGCCCCCAGGGTATCTGCTGTTTCTCCAGACTGGGTGATCGCGATCACCAGGGTGTTTTCATCAATGATGGGGTGGCGGTACCGGAACTCCGCGGCATACTCAACCTCGCTGGGGATTCTGGCGAACTGCTCAAATAAATATTCGCCAACCAGGGCCGCGTGCCAGGAAGTGCCGCAGGCAGTAAAGACTATGCGGTTAACTTTTCCTATCTCTTCATCGCTCAAGTTCAATTCATCAAAATGGATCTTATGGCTTTCGGCCGAGATCCGGCCTTCGATGGTCTTGCGGATGGCGTTAGGCTGTTCATGGATCTCTTTTAACATAAAGTGGGAGTAGCCGCCCTTTTCCGCTGATTCAGGATCCCAGGAGATCAACTCTGAGTTCTTGCTGACAGCATTGCCGGCCAGATCAAAGACCTTGAGCTGATCCTTGGTAACTTCGCCGATCTCTCCATTGTCCAGCTTAATAATCTCCGCGGTGTACTTAAGCATGGCCGGAATGTCAGAGGACAGATAGCATTCATTGCTGCCAAAACCTATGATCAAAGGGCTGCCGTGACGGGCCACGATGATCTTATTTGGCTCATGTTCGGAAATGACCGCCAGGGCGTATGAACCCCTGACCAGATTTAGGGTTTTTGCCACAGCCTGCAAAAGATCGCCGTTAAAGCCTGCCTTGCCGGCAGGCAGGTTTTCTTCGATCAGGTGGGCGAGGACCTCGGTATCTGTGACTGATGTGAACTTGTGGCCGTTGTCCGACAGGATGCGCCGCAGCTCCAGATAATTCTCAATAATGCCGTTGTGTACCACCACGATCTTACCGCTGCAGTCTTCATGGGGATGGGAATTAACATCTGATGGTTTGCCGTGAGTGGCCCAGCGTGTATGGCCGATGCCGATCTGGCCGCTGATAGGTTTTTGCTGGAGCAATTCTTCCAGGGCAGCGATCTTGCCCGCGCGCTTGGAAACAAAGATCTTATTTTTATTCAGGGTGGCAACACCAGCCGAGTCATAACCGCGGTACTCGAGTTTTTTTAAACCCTCGATTAAGAAAGGAACAGCTTCTTTGTTGCCGATATATCCAAAAATGCCGCACATTATTGATTAAGAATAGCCTCCACTTCTTTTTTAGCTAACTTAAGTTGTTCGCGGATCTTTTCTGGATCGTATTGTTCAGAGCTGGTCACGTAATCCCACATAATGCCGAACCTTCTGGTGAGGATTGGCTCCAGCAGGCCCCAGGAGGGAACTGGCGGATAGGTCCGCCCGTAGAGTACCGCGGATTTAAAAACCTTGCGCTTGGGATCATTAGCAAAGAAGTGATCATCAAAAGCGTCTAATCTGGCGGGCAAGAAGCCGGAGATCTTGGCGTATGCTACCTGCTGGTTTTTGGCAGTTAGATATTTAATGACCTTGAGAGCGCCGGCCTTGTTCTTGGCTTGTTTAAAAATACCCAGGTTGGAGCCGCCGACAAAGGTATAGTGTCCCTTGGGTCCTCTGGGATAGCCGGTGACCTCAAAGTTTCTTGAAGTAAGTGAGCCTTCTGCTCCGCCTTCGGCTGCCGGCCGGGTCAGGGTTCTAATCTCATAAGGCCCGTCAAAATACATCGCACAGGCGCCATCGTTGAAATTGCCGCTGACCTGGGCGGTATTAAGTTCTAAATATTCTATTGGCACATACTCGCTCCTAACTAAACTGATGTAAAAGGCAATGCCATTGAAGACCGCGTCGCTATCCAAAACACAAGTCTTGCGGTCCGGACCGAGAAAGTCGCCGCCAGCCATCCAGATCCAGGGCGCCAGGGAGTGGATCACGTTCCAGTCGTTCTTGCCGGAGACTCCTAACGGCGCGATGGGCTGTTCTTCGATAACCAGATCAGCGTCATAGATCCTTTTTAAGGCTTGTTTAAATGATTGCCAGGTGCCAAGTTGGCTGGCAGAAACGCCAGCCTTTCGCAGAACATCTGTTCTATAATATAGCGCGCGGGCGTCCACGATCCAGGGAATCGCGGTGGTCTGGTTGGACTTTTCTATGCCAGTGGTTGTCCAGGCAACTGGCACAAAAGTTTTTGGCCCGCCAAGTTCAGCCACGGCTTCAGCTGAGAAGGTGTCTAGCGCGCCCATGGCGGAGATAGCTGAGACCCAGGTAGAGCCGAGTTGGACTACGTCAGGTACGTCGCCTGAGGTTGCCGCGGTAGTGATCTTTGACCAGGCCGCGCCCCAGTCAACCGAGGTAATTTTAACTTTAATTCCAGTTTCTTTTTCAAAGGGTTTGAGCAGTCTTTCTAAGTCACCAACCGGCTCAAGAGAGTTGGGCATGACCCACATCTCAACCACCTTGCTGTCAGACTTTTTACCAGGGGCACAGCCTATTATGGTAGCTAGTAGTACTGTAGTTAGTAGTGCCGTAACCAGGAAAATTATCCCTTTATTTTTCACGTTGGAACTCCTTTCTATGACGGAGCCTGAGAATGAACTTCTCGGCTCCTTACT
>JAHIZU010000116.1 GCA_018814265.1 Candidatus Margulisiibacteriota bacterium
CATTTTGATGTCCTCTAATTTATTATCGATTCTATTTTAACCAAATTTCACCAATTTAATAACAAAAAATCGGCCTTGCGGTAAAATTAGACTAATGCTAAAATTCATACGCCAAAGCTCAAGTGGAGCGAAGGGGGAAAATTATGTCTAAAAAGCTAAAAATTGGATTACCAAAAGGTTCTTTGCAGGAATCAACCTTTGAACTATTTAAAAAGGCCGGCTGGTCCATAAAAGCCTCAGCCCGCTCCTATTATCCAGCGGTTGATGATCCTGAGCTGGAGATCATGCTTAGCCGGGCCCAGGAAATGGCCCGATACGTTGAAAGCGGGGTCATTGATTGTGGTTTGACCGGTATTGATTGGGTCACAGAATCAGGCTGCAAGGTTAAAAAAGTAGCAGACCTGGTCTACGCCAAACAAGGTTTGAGAAAAGTCCGCTGGGTTTTGGCTGTACCGGAAAATTCCAAGATTAAAACTGTTAAATTGTTAAAAGGAAAACGAATTGCCACGGAACTGGTCAACACAACTAAAAAGTATCTCAAAGCAAACAAAGTGAACGCCAAAGTTGAATTTTCGTGGGGAGCAACCGAAGCCAAACCACCAGAACTGGCCGATGCCATTGTTGAATTAACTGAGACTGGCTCTTCCCTGCGCGCCAACAAATTAAAGATCATTGACACTGTCATGGAATCAAATACAGTTGTTATCGCTAATCAGGAATGCTTAGATGACCCCTGGAAAAGAGAAAAATTAGATAACCTTATTATCTTATTGCAAGGCGCTCTGGTGGCAGAAAGCAAAGTGGGATTGAAAATGAACGTGATCAAAGGCCGTTTGCGCAATGTTCTAAAACTCCTGCCTGCTCTGCAAACCCCTACTATCGCGGAATTATCAAATTCTGCCTGGGTAGATGTTGATACTGTGGTCGACGAGCGAGTGGTCAGGTACCTCATCCCCAAGCTCAAAAATGCCGGAGCTAGAGGAATTGTTGAGTATCCGTTAAACAAAGTTATCGACTAAGAGCAATAATCCTTTCCCTTAGGACTTCGGTAACCTCTCTGTAGATATCGTAGGCCTGATTAGTCTTTTTCTTTTCAATATAGGTATCCATCTCAATTGGCTTGCCAAAACTAACATAAACAGGGTGCGGCCTGGGAAATATCCAGCCAGTTGGCAACACTTGCCAGGTCCCGGAAATATAGACCGGCACCAGAGGGACTCCCGTTTCCACTGCCAGCACCCCCACCCCGGGCCTGAAAGGCAAAATACGACCGTCAGTTGAGCGCGTCCCCTCGGGATTAATATAAACGGCTTTGCCTGCCCTTAATATCTGAGCTGCTGCGCGCAGCGCGGGAAAGAAATCCTCGATCGAGTCGATCCTGACTACATTGGCCGCCACCTTGATCCAGAATCTAGCCCAAGCGTTATCGTAAAATAATTTGGTGGTTATGGGATAAAGTTCCTGGTGTCGTTTTCCCGTGGCCCAGGCAACGCTGGCATAATCCATTGACGAAGCGTGATTTGGGGCAATAATATATGGTGGCTTGGCCGGCAAATTTTCCAGACCGTAAACTTTTACCGGACAGTAAAAGCGTAGCGGAATATTTATGATGGCATAAAACAAAGGCCGAAGAATACGCTGCCAGTACCTGTATTTATTTAAAACCTGAGGATCGAGCGGTTTATCCAACTCTAATAATCTTCGCCAGTAAGCTGAGGTATCTTGATCACCCATTTATTTCTTTTTGGAGAGAAATTCCTTGACCAGGCCAATAATGTCATTCAAGGTATTAATGTTCTTCAATTTTTCTTCCGGCACATCCAAGTCATATTGCTTATCCAACGAAGCAATGATCTCAACCCCCAGCAAAGAATCGACCCCAAGCTCGGCAAACAGATTGGCATTGGCATCAATTTTATCTTCCGGTATCTTAATGACCTTAGACACCAAGGTTTTTATTTCTTGCGCCAATTTTTCATCATTCATAATTTTAGCTCCTTTTTGATCTCGAATCTTTTGATCTTCTTTAAGCGGGTTTTGGGCAATTCCTCCTTACGAATGATAAATCTGGCGATCCGTTTAAAATCAGCCATTTTCTTGTTGAGTTCTTGCACTTCAGCAGCAATCGTTTTATTAATGAACTCGTCAGAACTATTTCCCTGCTGAACAAAATGCTCCGGCTCCGGCACAATTAAAGCCACTACCTCTTCGGCGCCTTTTCTCACGCCTGACTTGACCTTATCCCCTATCACACACGATTCCTTTATAGACGGGATCTTATTCAGGACAAACTCGATCTCTTCCGGGTAAACATTGACTCCCGAACCAGTAACGATCACATCCTTGGATCGGCCGGTAATAAGAAGAAAGCCATTTTCATCCAGATAACCAACATCTCCGGTATGCAGCCAGCCGTTGACCACGAGCCTTGAAGTCAATTCCTTTCGTTTGTAATATCCTTTCATGATGTTAGGGCCAAAAGCCAAAATTTCCCCAACCGGATCACTCCCCGAGATCTTGATCTCAACCCCTGGAATAGGTTTGCCAACTGAGCCGATCTTGTTCTGCTTCAGAGTGTTGCAGGTCATAATTGGAGAAGACTCGGACATCCCGTATCCCTGAAGAATGGTAAAGCCCATTAACTCAAAGTTTCTGGCCACCTCAGGATCAAGGGCCGCGCCGCCAGAAACAAAAAAACGGATTTTGCCGCCAAACTTCTTATGGACCGTTTTAAACAATAAACGGCCGAGATTAATGCCAATAATATACCGGAAAAATTTGGCTGCAATAAAAAGGACTGAAAAAGCCTTGCTCAAACCTTTTTCTTCAACTTCTCTCAAAATTCCATCATAGAAAAGTTGATACAACATCGGCACACCGCACATGATGGTCACACCGGTTTCCTGCATATTCCGCAAAATATTATGTGATTTCAAGCTTTTCGCGTAAGTAATGGTACAACCCTCATGAAAGGGACCCAGGAAACCAGCCGTGGTCTCAAAAGTATGATGCAGCGGCAAAACAGAAAGAAAATTATCCTTGGGGCCAAGATCAAAAAGAGAAGTAACTGAAATTACATTAGACATGATGTTTCGATGAGTCAGCATCACGCCTTTAGGAATTCCTGTGGTTCCAGAAGTATAAACGATTGAGGCAATATCATCTAGGCCAACATGGGACATGGGACGCGACGCGGGGGACGGGAAATTATCAAATTCTTCCATGATCGTCGCCTGCCCCTCGACCCTCGTCCCTTGCATGAATTCAATGAATCTTTGCGAGACAAGCGCAGCTTTAGCCCCTGAATCCTCAATTAAAGGGGCCAGCTCTTCCTTTTGCAGCATAGCATCCAGCGGAACCACAATCGCGCCCAAGCCAGTAATCGCTAAATAAGCGGTTCCCCACTCTGGACGGTTTTCTGAAAGCAGCACGACCCGGTCACCTTTGGCAACCCCAAGCTTAATTAAAGCGTCTTGGACTTTTGCCGCCAGCTCCGCCACCTGTTGAAAAGTGAATTTCTTATAGCCGCCACCATCTTGACGTATCTGAAAAGCCGTCTGATCGCGGTATTTCTCCGCGTTCCGTTCAAGCATGTCTTTAATCGTAATTATTTCTTTCATCTGAGTTGAGCGAAGCTTAGAGTCAAGCCGCCAGCATCCGCATAAACATCGGGCCGTAAATAGTGCTGACAACGATCAGGGATAAGATAAAACTTATGAATACGCCGGCGAGCAAGACCGAAATAGTATAAAGTACGGCTTTGTTTTGCGGCGTTGCTAAAACCTCTTTTAGCCCAAGGTAGAGCAAATAAATACCGTAAAGGCCCAGGATGGATAAAATTCCCATTCCAGGGATCAAGGAAAATAGCCCTGCCAGCCAAACCGGTGTCATTGAGAAAACCACGACCTTGACCGCTGAATCCAGATCAGCCTTGGCACCAAAAACCGGGGCTAAAAGCTTAACGACCCAGCCGGCAATAAATATTGCAGTTAGGTTTAAACCATAGCCGGCTGCCCCGCCAAAAAAGGCTTCTAAAAAAGGCGCTCGAATAACATTCCCGTCCAGCAAGTGGATGCCAATAATTGTCATGCCGACTAAGCCGCAAACCGAGGGAATAAGCGCCAGCGGCGCGGCATAATTAATAAACAGCTGTTTTATGTCCAGCTGTTCCTCTTTAATTGTTTGCCAGGCCATTCTCGGATTAAAGATGATCTCGCGGGCCCTTTCAATAATCTTCATTACTTGCCTCCTCTAAATGCGTCTAAAAATTCTATCATTCTCAACTTGTATTGACAAGGCAACTTTGCTAAAATTCAGGAAAAGGGAGGCCCAAAAATGAAAAAAATATTAGGTGTCCTGATCATCATTTCCTTGTTTGCCAATAGCGCTCTGGCGATCTACGCCCCGCGGGCCATGGGCATGGGAGGCGCTTTCACAGCTATTGCTGATGACGCCTTTGCCGCCTACTGGAACCCGGCCGGCTTTGCCATCAATCCCGGGGTTGATCTGGCTGGCAGCTACCAGCTGACTAACCGCAACACCCTGATCGGCGATAACACGTTTGCGCTCAAAGGCTGTTTTGAAATTGGCATGAACCCGTTTGCCTGGGTAGCTGGGATTGGGCTGGCTACTATGTTCGCTTACGAAGGCGCTAAATACCTGAGCGATAAAGACATTGTTAAGAAAAACTGGGGCCGGCCCGGGGAAAAGGTCGCTAAGGAAGAATCCATGGCTGAGGATGTCAAAGCAGAAGATGAAAAACAAAAGGCCGAAGGTAAAGAACCCGTACGCGAGCCGATTTCCAGAAAAGCTATCGCTAAAAAAGCGGTTAAAGAATCCGGAAAAGCTGCCATACATGTCGGCTCAAAGTTCGCCGAGGCCGCCTTAAGAGAAGTTACCATCCAAACACGCCCCTATTATTATGCTCCACATTGGTACCGGCCGAATTATTACAGGCCAACATACTGGGACGACCGCTATGTTTACAAAGAAAAAGAATTAACCCCGGCGGGCAAAGCGCAATTCGCCATGGGGATCACTGTTATGTCTGACCAGAACGCCATTCTAGACCAAGATACAAATTGGTACTCGCTATCATTTGCCTCTGGTTATAGTGAAGTGGTCGCCTTAGGCGGCAACATTAATGTATATGACCTAAAAATCCCCAGCCTCAATGTCAAAGGCGTTGGCGCCGGCCTGGATATCGGCGGCCTGGTAAGGATCTCCGATTCCTTGATGTTCGGCCTGGCAGTCAAAGAACTGCTGACTACTGATATCAAGTTTGAGAACGGCACGATCAAACGCTACCAGATGTCAGTCAATGGCGGGATAGCCATTAAGCCCATTAAACAGGCAACCCTGGCGATGGACGTCCATAATATGTTTGAACAGAACAATCAAGCCGCGTCCATGCATTATGGCCTTGAGGTCCGGCCAATTTACGGCGTAGCTCTGCGTGCCGGACTGTCTGATACCGCCCAGGCCAGACAAAACAAGACCGCTGGCATCAGCGTTGGCGTTGGCCAGATGATCATTGATTACACGTATCTTGGAGGAGCGTATAACCGCACCCAGATGGTCGGCGCGACCTGGAAGATCTAATCAATGGACCAAAACGTCCTGGATGTTAAGCGGCCTAATAGCTGGGGAAACCTGCAGCGGCTTAACTATCACATCCGCACGGAATGGATCAAAAAAAACCTCAAAGAGATACTTAATATTTTGCAGCATTTGCCGGCCGAAAATGCCGAGCCCTGGAATATCCTGGGCTTCACCTGCATTGACGACAACCTCTATTACGAAGCGGAAAAGATCTACGATGAGCTTTTCAAAAAGACCCAGAAAGAACACGGGGACGTCAGCATACCCGCCTACCTGCGCGGCATCGCGCATTTTCTGCAGGGCCGCTTTCAGGAAGCTTATAAGGACTTTACGGCCTCACGACAGTATGATCTGCAAACCAAAAAAGTTAACAGCGCTTCCGTACGGGCCATGACCTACATGGAAGAAATGGTCTTCCCCACCCGTGAGATCATCAGAAAAAACCAGGCTAAATTGATCAGCGACCTTAATATCCCCAGGTCGCTGGACCGCACTATCGGCCAAAACATGCTGCGCACCATTCATAAATGGAATTCAGCCACCCCCCTCTTTTCTCAAGGCATCTCCCAGGGCGGAGGTTATTTTCTGACCCTAAGTAATAGCCACGGCCAGACAAAAGGGATCGCCATTGATCCTGGCTATGATTTTTTTACCATCTTCAGAGATATTGGTTTAGGCATCGCTGACATTGACGCTATCCTTATCACCCATGACCATGATGATCACACGGAATCAGTTGAGGGTATTCTTTCCCTGCTGGCGAAATACAATGACCATAATGAACAAAAAAAGACCAAGGTGCTGGACATCTTTGGTTCCGCCGGCGTCCTGCTTAAGTTTCACGGCCTGCTCTCGGCCACAGACCTGTTCGGCAACCGGGAAATAAATTTCAAACTGCTTATCCCAGGCTCTGAGATAACTGAGATCGAAGGAGCTTCTTTGCGGGAAAAACATGGTTTCACAATTACCGTCAACCCCGCCCATCACGCTGAGCGCTGGACCAATCAGGAATCGTCAGTTGGCATAGTGCTCCACACTAATATCCGCGATGCAAAAAATGGCGGCAACTTAAAGATCGGCATCACCGGCGACACTCGCTACGAAGTTGGTCTGGGCAGACATTACAAAGACACCCAGGTGCTGCTGTTAAATATAGGCTCGATCGAAAAAGAGGAAGGGAAATTCTTAAATCAACACCTGGGCATGCTGGGCTGCATCAATCTGCTTAAAGAAGCCAGATTAGGGAAACCCTTGCTGGCTATTCTGACCGAGTTTGGCGAAGAATTTTCCGGCAAGCGCGAAACCATCAGCCGGATCATTGAGAACTGGGCCCAACCCATGTCTGGCGGCAAATCTCGTGCGCTCAAAGTTATTCCAGCTGATATTCACCTAGAAGTCCGGCTGGAAGACTTAAATATCCGCGAGACCGACACCAATGTCTTCTTCCCCTACAACATGATCGAGATTGACGAATCTGATCCAGAGATCTTACGGTACAATTTTAATGATTAAGTCCCTGGCCATCCTGCGCGAATCAAAAACAGACACTAAGGGCCGTGAGGTCGAAAGCCGTGTAGTTATCACCCCCACCCTGGCTAAAGAGCTCAAAACAAAATGCCGCGGACTTGAGCTTTTTGTGGAAAAAGACGCCGGGGCAAAAATAGATTGTTTCGACCACCTATATGAAGAAGCTGGCGCCGTGATCGTCACTCATGAAGCAGCCCTGGCCAAAGATGTTATCCTTGGCGTAAAAGAAACCCCCAGCCAAGACTTTGCCAGGCTAAAGGCTAACCTTTGGATTTCTTATCAACATTTTGCGCAGAGTAAAGAAAGGACTGTCAAAGCCCTCAAAGCTGGGCAGGTAGCCTTCTTAGCCCTGGAAACAATGGAAACACAGGTAGACGGGCATCCTTTCTTTCCCTGCCTGGCGCCGATGAGCGAAGCAGCGGCCAAAGTCATCGCCCGACATGCTGATGAGTATGCGTTGTTAAAAAAGAAAATTATTACCAGCGGTCTGCCAGAGACAGGCTTGCATGGGGTAAAAACCACGATCCTTGGCGGCGGCAGTGCCGGCAAAACTGCGGCTGAAGAATTTTCAGAAAGAGGCTGCGAGGTCTTTCTCCTGGAAAAGACTCCCAGCCGGGCCAAGGCATTAGCCCAATACTTTAAAGATCACGAGATCAGATTTCCCAAAGTTAAAGTGCTGGAAGTCAGCCCTGAAAATATCAGAAACACGGTCCGCAATTCCTTTTTTCTGGTCTCAGCCATCTACAGTTCAGGCAAGAGGCCAGAAAAACTGGTGACAATTGACCTGTTAAAAAACATGGTCCCTGGCGGCTGTGTTTACCCTGTTGATATTGACCAAGGCGGTGGGGTTGAGGGAGTAATTGAAACCAGTATTTTAGACCCCTTTGATCTGCCGATTATCCCGGGAACTGAGGTGTTCTTCTTCGCTCCGCCCAACCTGCCCTCTCTGGGCGCTCGCACCACTTCCGAAGCTTTAGGAACAGTGATCCTGCCTTATGTTATTGAAATCATAAATAAAGGTTTAGACAGAGCTGCCGCAGAAAACCCGGTGATTAAATCTGGAATAAACATCAAAGATGGAAAAATAGTGCATCCTGGATTAGCTTCGGTTTTTCCTAATTTGAAGTGATTGGAACCTGCGACTAAACGTCGCGGTTCCATCGTCTATAGAAGATGCAAGGAACCGAGAAGCACCTCGACTTCGCTCGGTGCTGCCCTGAGCCAGTCGAAGGGTTCATTCTCAGGTTCCGAGCATCTCAAGATTACCAGGCTTAAATATTCCCTTTTCCGTAATAATGCCTTTTATATACTTCGCAGGCGTTACATCAAAAGCAGGATTTTTCACTTTAGTCCCTTGGGGCGCGATCCTTTCCTTGCCAACCTGAAGAACTTCCTCAGGGCTGCGCTCCTCGATCACGATCTGCTTGCCGGTCTTGATATTAAAATCAATAGTAGAAACCGGTGCCGCGATATAAAACGGGATGCCGTGGGCTTTGGCCAAAACTGCCGCAGCGTAGGTCCCGATCTTATTGGCAGAATCACCATTCCTGGCAATGCGGTCAGCTCCAGTCACCACCAGATCGATCTCGCCTTTTTGCATAAAATGGCCGATCATATTATCGGTGATCATAGTAAAGGGAATGCGCGACCTTTGCAGTTCCCAAGTTGTTAATTTACCACCCTGTAGCCTGGGTCTGGTTTCTGCAGAATAAACATGGATCTTTTTCCCTTGTTCATGCGCCGCCCGGATAACACCCAGAGCAGTTCCATAATCAACCGTGGCCAGGGCGCCGGCATTGCATACGGTCAATATTCGCATGCCACGCTTGACTACTTTTGCACCATACCAGCCCATTTTCTTATTGGTCAGAACGTCCTCTTCAGCCATTAATAAGGCTTCCTTAAGCAAAAGCTCTTTCAATTGTGACGGGGAAAATCCCTTGCCCGCGTTAGCAATATTTTGCATCCGCTCCACAGCCCATTTAAGATTAACTGCAGTTGGTCGTGAATCCAGTAATTTTTTGGCAGTCTTCCTTAAGTCAGCCGCTCCCAAAACCATGCCAAAGGCTGCCGCCACTCCAATCGCCGGCGCCCCGCGGATTTGCATGGTTTTAATGGCCTTAACCATTTGCTGAAGAGTTGAGATTGTAACAAAAACTAGTTTGTGAGGCAGCTTTGTCTGATCAATTATTCTGACCTTGCCGTTTGTCCATTCGATGGTTTTCATAGTAGATAAAGTTTAACATTTAATAATAAAAAATACAGCAAAATATTAGCTATTCCCCTTTAACCAATGATGCCATGACCATCCGCTGCAAGAGATCAATCATCTCTTTCTGGATTTTCTTCACTTTTTTAACTTCTTTATTATTTAACTTGGATTCTTGAAATAAGCGCATAATAGCTCTGGAATGAGTTGAAAGTTTTTTTAGGACATCTGGGCTTTTGGTTAACTTCTTGCCCTTTTTGGAAATAGCTTCCTCTAGCACAGAAAAAGCTCTCATGATTTGGATAGAACGCCGGACGGCAATGGTAGAGTTTAAGACTGTGCACACCATATTTGCTC
>JAHIZU010000117.1 GCA_018814265.1 Candidatus Margulisiibacteriota bacterium
AAAAAGCTTTTTGAGCTTCTCTTCAGCAATCCCGTATCCAGAGTCAGTCACCTGGATCTTAATATTTTGCGTTATCCCCTCCACCGCCTTTCCCAGCTTGGTCACAACCTTTAATTCACCGCCGCCGCTCATTGACTGGAGAGCGTTCAAGATCAAGTTGGAAAAGACCTGGGAGATCTGGCTGCGATCGACCTCGATCAACGGCAGCTTAGCGTAATCGCGGATGATCTTGACGTCTGAGTCAGCGGCCTGGGCCTCAAAATATTTTAAATTTTCCTCCAGGATCTCGGTAATATCAGTCGGCTCAAAGCTCAAGGTAGTTGCCCGGGCAAAGCCCAGCAAGCTTTCGACTATCTTATCAATGCGGTTGATCTCGCGCGGAATTATCTCCCCTAGTTTTTTGCGGTAGTCAGGGTCATCGATCTTTTTGGGCAGCAGCTGGGAAAGCACCTTCATGGAGGAAAGGGGATTTTTTATCTCATGCGCCATACCCGCAGCCATGGTCGCCAGCGCCCCAAGCTTATCCGCCTGCCGGACCTTATCTTCCAGCTCCTTGACCTCCGACAGGTCCTGAATGGTTATCAAGGCGCCCAGTTTTTTGCCAGCGTGGTCAAACAACAAGGTCGAAGAAAACGCCACCGGGACCAGGCCTTTTTCCGGGGAAGCAAGGTTCGACTCAAAATTAACATAACTCTTTGCCTTGCTCAAGGTATTCTCGATAATATTGGAGATCATGCCGCGCTTGCCCCAGATATCCTCACAGGCTTTACCAAGGACTTCCAATTTTTTTCGGCCAGTGATCTGCTCGGCCATGGAATTATAAGTTACTACCCGGCCTTTGGTGTCAACCGTCAGCACGCCGCTGACCATGGATTGCAGGATCTTTTCACTGTATTCTTTCATATTGACCACTTCGTCATATAGCCGGGCATTATCCAGCGCTACCGCGGTTTGGCTGGCCAGAGTGCTTAGCAAACCAAGATCCTCCGTCGTAAAGACATCTCCTGATAGCTTGTTGCCTAAGGCAATGATGCCGATCAGGGAGTCCTTGGAAACTATCGGCACCCAGACAGAAATCCCCAGGCGGTCCATTTCATCGCCGACTTCCTGCAAGCTGTGTTGTCTCAGCTTACCGCCTTCGCCCCCCACTTCCTGGTGGCTGATCTCATCTTCGATCTCGTCACGGACCAGAATATCCTTGGAAGCTGATAGCCAGGAAATGATCGGGCTGCTTACGTCGATCTCTATTTTTTTATAGCGCGGCAATGAGATGGCAGTGGAGCAAAAATGCTCATGATCCTTATCCAGCAGCAAGAACGAGATCTCCGATACCTTCATCGTGTCAATAAAGGAGGAAACGATCAATTTACTTAATTCCTCCAGCTGGATCACCGCCGCGATCTTATGGCTGATCTCCCGCAGGGTTTCCTGATAATCATAACGGCCGCGAAAGAACAGGCGGTCAGTCAGGTTTTGAAAACTCTTGACCAGCGGCTGGTAAACGACCGCGATCAGCAGCGCGGCTGCCGCGGTAATAACTAATGAAGAGTAGCCCATCATCTTTCGGAAAAAAGTTTCAGAAACAATTACCGCCAAGGCATACAGGGCCATGATCAGGAGTGTGGCTGTGCCGTAAACCGTACTGCGCTGAATTACAACCTCAACGCTCATTAAGCGATGCTTAAGAATAGCGTAAGCCAGCACGCCGACCAAAATAATAGTGGCATGCGGCCCGATAAAACTAAAGGTGCCAAGGCCAAAGAGCGGCAAGATCAGATTAGTGGTGACAGCGATCGAACAGGCCAGCCCAAAAGCCAGAAAAACATAGCGCACCTGGATCCGGCTGATGCCGGTCAGCGCCCGTTCCTTAATAAAAAGATTATAAAAAAACAATCCCAAATAGAATAGATAATATAATGAAAAAAGCGGATAAGCCGCGCCATAGATTCGCTGCACCCCGCCAGCCAGCGAGGCCACCTCTTTTAAGATCAGATTGCTAAAAATCAGCGAGGGGAAAAGCATCAGGGGAAAAACGATCAGGCTCCAGTGATAACGGGAAATCGGCTTTAATTGCTTAGGAAAGGCCAGGCTGAATAATAAAAGAAAAGACGGAATGCCTGCCGCGCCCAAAAATGCCAGTTTGCCGCCGAAAAAGACCAATCCCAAATTGGCCGAATTCCAGAAAATATGTACGCCAATAGTCCACAAAACAATGCCAATTGTTATCAAAAAGAAGGACAAATTGATTTTGTTGCGGGGATGCTGAAAAAGCACTAACAGACCAAGCATCAAATTAGCCAGCACCACGTAAAAAGAAAACAAAAAGGTCCACTGCCCGATCAAAATAACGGCAAAGGTGCCCACCGCAGCAGCCGTGGCAAACAAGAACAATATGCCGTGCCGCACAAAATCTTCGATGTTCAGCAGTTTATAGCGGACCATGGCGTGCGTGGCAAAATAGGCCATGATCAAGGTAAAGGGCGGACCAACCGTAAACAATCTTGGCATACCCAAGAGCGGCAGCAGCAGGCTGGCCACGACCCCACAAATACCCGCAACAGACACGCCAAAAAGCAGATAAAAGATCTGCAGCTTGGCGCGATCCTTGGCTAGAATATATTTTCTAATTAAAATTCCCAGGCCAAGAAAAAAGTAGATTATAAAATACAAGCTGTAAAATTGATAGGCCCAGCCAAACAGCGGCCTGCCCAGGAACAAATAGTTGACATCGGTAACATAGTAGCCCCTGACCATCCAGGCAGTAAATATTGATATGAAGGAAAACAGAAAGCCGGGCAACAGGCAGATGAGTTTTATCCAAAAGGAATAGGTTTTTTTGGAGCTAGGGAAGACCAGGCTAAAATAGAGCAAAACCCCGGCGATCAAGGCTGAGCCAACCGGCGTTAGGCGGCGCAGCAGCAGCACCCACTCAACAGAGTTAACGTTAAGGAAAAGCAAAAAACTTAAGATCCAAAGAGAGGTCGCCCCCATCAGGTAGCTAAAAAAACGGTTGGTTTCTTCCTGCGGGTTTTTTAAAAAGACAAAAATTGCCAGCCCGAGGTTTACTGCCAGGGCCAAAAGGAGAAAGAAACTGTTAATAGCGACGAAAAGCTCCACTCCATGAATTATAGAACTTTAAAAAATCTGCGTCAACCAGCGGTGGACATTGATAAACTGTCTCCGCCACCAGGAACCAGTCGTCCGGAAGATCTTTTTCAAGAACATTTTAAAAATAGTCCGTCGGGAAAAATCGCCGCTGATCATAAAAAGATCGCCAGCTTCATAATCTAAATTTTCTCGGCAAAAATCATTGACCCGGCGATCGCGGTAATGCTGCACCTGTCCTTCCTCATAAATGAGACCGCCCACACCCTTGGTCAGCGCAGCCCGGCTGACTGAAAATCTACTGTCAAATTCCAGCCCAGGAGTCCATCTGGCCGCTAAATCCGCCAGCAACGCGATTCTCTCTGGCTCCGGCTTGGCTTCCGGCACTAAGGGATTGGGAAAAAGGTTCTCCAGCGGGCCCAGGGAACCCAGGACGCGCGGACTAGCTGTGCGCACCACCAGGGGAAGTTTGCCGCCAATTAAATGGGCATTCTGCCGCCAGGCCTCAACCACCAGCATTTGGTTTAATTTAACAGACAGACGCAAGCCTTGGACCACTGGATGAAGCACTGTTCCAGCCAAGCAAAAAAGAGGCTCTCCGTTAATCTCTTCTCTGGTCATGGCTGCAAAGCCAAGAATTTCATTGCTGCCGGCCCTGCGCAGGATCGCCAGTTTTTCTGCCTTTTTCCAATACTTTTCTCTAATATAGTTCTTATAAAAACCTTCCTCCAGTTCTCTGCCTACAACTGCTTCCCAGGCATTAGCAAAAGCCCTGAACAGATCGGCTACGATCTCGTCACTTTGTTCAGACAGACGACTGTAAGGATTTCTGATCAACTCCAGGGTAAGACGGATGCGATGGCCTTCATCATCAACCCGTCGCAGTCTTATCAAGCGGGTTTCAGGTAAATATTTTTCTCTGACCCTTTGAGCCGGCGGCGTTTCTTTTGTGATTTCTGTCGCTGCGGTTTGCTGGTTCTCGATTAGCGCGGCGGCTGGCAAAGACTTCGGATATATTTCCTGTTCCCTATTTCTCTCCCGAAATCTGGCCCGGATCCGCAGGATGGGACGCAGATCAAGTTTGAGCACCCGGACATAGGTTCTAAATTCTGCCAGCGGGATATCTTCGAGAGGAACTTTTTCCAAGTCCAGGAGCGGCAGATAAACTCTAACTTTAGCCGGCCGTCCTTTTGCAGCGAACTGTAATATCTCTGCCAGCCGTTGGTACTTTTTCGGAGAAAGGCGTGTTGCTCGATCCAGATCACTGGCAAAAAGGTTGTCCCGGGCCGGCAAGCAATTTCTAGCGCGAAAATCTTGCAAGACCTTATAACGAGTTCGCTGCACCTGACCATACGGGTGGATAAGGCTGCGTTGGGAGACCTTATTTATCATAACATTTTATCGCGGCGATCTTAGGGAAATTTCATTTTTTAGTGGATATGCTATCGCGGCGGGAAGGGGCCAGGGCTTCAAGAGGGGCTATGGCCATTGCGCACTGTGCGCAAATAACCAAGCAAAAATGACAAATCCAACACAAGCGATTGCTGATCAAAAAATTGATTGACAATTTCATGCACGTGCTTCTTTTCAGCTAGTTTGCCAAAATCGATCGGGCCATTTGTTTTCTCCCCCAAAATGATCGGTAGCTGAGGCAAGATTACAGAGAATTCCACTCCAGCTTCTTCTCGAACAGCCTTTAAAAAATTTATCAAACCATTAAATTGCTCTTTGGGTAAACAGCGAGCGGCAGTCACGACTCCACGCCAACCAATTCTTAAGCCAGCGCCTCTCAACTCTCTTTTTATAGCCGAACGATTCAACGCACCTGGCGCCGCAGGTCGAGACAGCGCACCAAAAAATAAACTTACTGCCATAAAATTAACTCCCTTGCTTGATCGCCTATATTTCGCCAGGACTTTTGGGAAATTTCACTTTTTTTAGAGGATTCCCAAGGGGGGCTCGCTAGGCTTGTCGGCTGAGGAGGATTTTCTCTACAGAAACCAATTCTTCCTTGGTATTAATTCCTATGGTCGCGCTGGGATCCTCGGCGCGAAAGGCACAGACCAACAAACCTTTCTTCTTGAGAATCTCCAGAGTATCAGTCAGATAATACTCCTGCTGGGCATTGTCCGGCCGCACTTCAGCCAGGGAGGCAAAAAGCGCGGCTTTATCAAAACAAAAGGTGCCGGTATTGATCTCATTGATCTTTAATTCCTCTGGACTAGCATCCTTTTTCTCAACTATTTTAAGTATTTTGCCTTTTTCATCTCTGATGATCCGGCCGTAATTGCCCGCATCAGCTAAAACAGCGGTTAAGTCCGTGGCTGCTGCGTTATTCTGGTGGTGAAAAGCCAGCAGCTTGCCTAAAGTTGCTGCCGAAAGCAAAGGAACATCTCCAGCCAAGATCAAAACCGTGCCGGAAAAATCATTGAGCAATGGCCCGGCCTGCATCACTGCATGTCCCGTCCCCAACTGTTCCTCCTGAATAACAAATTTCAAGTCCCAATCCTTATAATAATCCATGATCAGGTCGCGTTTATGGCCAATTACCAAAAAAGTTTGCTGCGGCGCTAGCTGTTTGACCGTTTCCAAGACATAAGTCAGCATCGGTTCTCCCAGAATTTCATGAAAAACTTTGGGCAGATCCGATTTCATCCGGGTCCCCTTGCCCGCCGCCAAAACTATTACTGCTAGTGGTTTCACGGTTGACAATTATAGGATAATTGGGCTATAATATCAACGATGTGAGGTTTGTTCGTTTTGGAGACCGTTCCCATTAAATCTAAACCATAAACTCAGGCAATTACCAAGACCCTTGATCAGTGTCTTGGTTTTTTTATGATAAAAAGAATTCTTTGGGGGATGCAACGGTGACTTCGGCCCGCATCATCACAGAGCAGGGAAAAGGTATCTAGTGCCCAAGCGAAATGCCATCTTACAAATCCTTAAAAAGGAACTTGATCCCGAAAGATATGCCCATAGTCTTCGGGTAGAAAAAACCGCGCTGGCCTTGGCGCGGCGTCATCGCGTTCCCGCTGGCAAAGCCAGCCTGGCGGCTTTGCTGCACGATTATGCCCGGAAATTTAGCCGGCCTGAGTTGCTCAAGCAAGCCAAAAGGTTTAAGCTTGGGATCGATCCGGTCAGCAAGTTTGAACCAAAACTGCTTCATGCCCAGCTCAGCGCTCTGCTGGCCAAGAGAGATTTTGGGGTAAAATCAACTGAGATCCTGCGCGCGATCAGCCGGCATACAGTTGGGGCGCCAGGCATGAACAAGCTGGAAAAAATTATTTACCTGGCCGATCACATTGAGGAGGGCAGAAACTTCTCCGGAGTAAAGAAGATCAGGTCCTTAGCAGCAAAAGATCTGGACCAGGCGATCATTGAATCAAGCGCCAACATCTTGAGGTTCTTGCTGGTAAAAGGTTTGCCGATTCATCCTGGGACAATTAGAACGCGTAATTATTATTTATTAAATTTATGAAACGATTTTTAGTTGGTTTTACTATTGTCTTGATCTTGTTCTCAGCCATTTTTGGCTTTGTGATCGCCGTGGCCACTAAATTGGCTTTATTCGAGGTCTTTATGAGTTTGACGCCCACCGAGCCGCTGCTCACCAGCACCAACATTCTGGTCCTGGGGATTGATAACGCTTTTGGCCATCGCTCAGACACCATTATGGTCCTGCACACCGACCCCGAGAACAAAGAGGCGTCATTGATCTCCATTCCCCGCGATACACTGGCTGTCCTGCCGGATCGCGGTCTTGATAAGATCAATCACGCCTATGCATACGGCGGAATTGACCTGAGCCGGCGCACGGTTGAAAAGCTGCTCGGGCTCCAAATCCCCTATTACATCTCGGTTAACCTCTCTGGGATAATCGAAATAATCGATGAGCTGGGCGGCGTGAACATTAACGTTGAAAAACGCATGTATTATGTTGATTACGCCGGCGGCCTTTATGTTGATCTTAAGCCCGGCCAGCAAAAGCTGTCCGGCAAACAAGCCATGGGTTATCTAAGATATCGCCGCGATGGCGGCGATTTTAAGCGCATTGGCCGGCAGCAACAATTTTTACGCTCCTTTGGCGATGAATTGCTGAAGCGCGACAATCTCTTGCGCTCGCCAAAATTGTTCCTGACCCTGTTGTCATTTTTGGATACCAACCTAAATTCCCGGGAAACCCTGGGTCTGGCCCTGTCCCTGCGCCAGGCCTACGAACTGGGACAGGTCAACATGAGCACCCTCCCGGGCGCTGACATGATGGTTGACGGGATTTATTACTGGAAGCTGGACCAGGGCAAACTGAACAATATTGTCAAACGATATTTTAACGGCGGCCGGGCAATTTCGTGGATAAAATGACAAAAACCAGGAAAAACAAAAAACTTAACAGCCAGCAGATCGTCGAATTGATCGGCCAAGCAGCTGAAGCAATAAAAGCCCTTGACCTAAAGGTCTTAGATGTCAGGAAAACATCCAATATTGTTGACTATATGATAATTTGCAGCGGCGAATCCGGACCGCAGCTTCGGGCCATTGAAAAGGAGATTGACAAAATTCTCAGAAATAATAAAATTAAAAGTTTCCGGTGGCAAGGCTTGGTCAAATCAGGCTGGCTGGTCTTGGACCTGGGGGCGATCGTGGTCCATATTATGGGGGTAGAAGAAAGGGCCTACTATAATCTGGAAGAACTCTGGGGCAAAGAAGCGGTTGTGTATCATTATTAAATTAGTGGGGCTGTAGCTCAGCTGGGAGAGCGCGTGAATGGCATTCACGAGGCCGTGGGTTCGATCCCCATCAGCTCCATTCAAAAAAACGAAAGGGGAATTAAAAATGGCAAAGGAAAAAGTTTCGGGGAAAAAGTACGTTTATAAGTTCGGGGGCACCAAGGCGGACGGCAAGGCTGAAATGAAAAATCTGTTAGGGGGTAAAGGGGCGAACCTGGCCGAAATGAGCAATATCGGCATTCCCGTTCCAGCTGGTTTTACAATTACCACGGAGATGTGCGCGGTTTATTATAAAATGAACCGTAAATATCCCATTGAATTAACTGCTCAGATCAAAGCGGGCATTGCCCATATTGAAAAGGTTATGGGTGCAAAATTCGGCGATGAGAACAACCCATTACTAGTTTCTGTCAGGTCCGGGGCCAGGATCTCCATGCCCGGCATGATGGACACAGTCCTTAATTTGGGGCTAAACGATAAAACCGTGCTGGGGTTAGCTGTTCAATCAGGCAACGAACGTTTTGCCTGGGACGCTTACCGCCGCTTTGTCCAAATGTATGGCGACGTTGTACTCGATCTTAAGCCTAAGACCAAGACAGACATTGATCCTTTTGAGGAGATCATGGACGAGGTCAAGGAAGAAGCCAAGGTTAAACTAGACGTTGACTTAGGCGTTAATGAATTAAAAGAATTAGTCAAACGCTTTAAAGCCGCGATCAAAGAACGAAAAGGCGTGGAATTCCCTGAAGATCCCTGGAAACAGCTTTGGGGTGCGATCGAAGCGGTCTTCGGCTCCTGGAACGGAGACCGGGCCATCAAATACCGCAACATCAATAAGATCCCGCACGATTGGGGAACAGCGGTTAACATTCAATCCATGGTTTACGGCAACATGGGAGATGACTCAGGTACAGGCGTAGCCTTTACCAGAAACCCGGCCACTGGTGAAAGAAAATTCTACGGCGAATACTTGATCAATGCTCAGGGCGAAGACGTGGTCGCAGGGACTAGAACGCCCCAGCCGATCAACGCTTCAACAAAATCCTCCAAAGACCAGGAAACCCTGGAAGAAGTCATGCCCAAACCTTATAAGACCCTGGTAGCGATCTACCAGAAACTGGAAAAGCACTATCGTGATATGCAAGATATCGAGTTTACCATTCAAAAAGGCAAGCTCTGGATGCTGCAGACTAGAACCGGCAAAAGGACCGCAGCCGCTGCTTTAAAGATCGCCTGCGACATGGTCAAGGAAAAACTGATCGACGAAAAAACCGCGATCCTGCGCCTCGGGCCTGACCAGCTGGACCAGCTGCTTCACCCGATGTTCGATCCTAAGGCTGAAAAAGAAGTCATTGCCAAAGGCCTGCCCGCCTCCCCTGGGGCAGCTGCTGGCCAAGCAGTCTTCCACGCTGATGAAGCAGAAGCCTGGGCAGCTGATGGCAAAAAGGTCATCCTGGTCAGGATCGAGACCTCGCCTGAAGATATCGGCGGCATGAACGCTGCCCAAGGTATTTTGACCGCGCGCGGCGGCATGACATCTCACGCGGCTGTTGTGGCCCGCGGCATGGGTAAATGCTGTGTAGCTGGCTGCGGCGCCATCAACATCAATTACAAAGAGAAGAAGTTCGAGGTTAACGGCAAGGTGATCAAAGAAGGTGATTGGATCTCCCTGGACGGTAGTTCCGGCCAGGTCATGAACGGACTGGTCGCGACCATTAAGCCTGTCTTGTCCGGCAACTTCGGTACGGTCATGAAATGGGCTGACAAATACAGGACATTGGGCGTGCGCACTAACGCGGATACGCCAAAAGACTCTCAAGTTGCCCGCGATTTCGGCGCTGAAGGCATTGGCCTGTGCCGCACCGAACACATGTTCTTTGAAGGCGATCGGATCAAAGCAGTTCGGGAAATGATCTTAGCTGAACACATTGAAGGCAGGATAAAAGCCCTGGCAAAACTCTTGCCCATGCAGAAAAGCGACTTCCTTGGCATTTTCAAAGCCATGAAGGGCTTGCCAGTCACCATCCGCCTGCTTGATCCCCCACTGCACGAATTTGTCCCGCATGAAGAAGCGCAGCAGCAGGAAATGGCTAATGAAATGGGTGTAAGCCTGGAAAAGATCAAACAAAAGATCGCTTCCTTGCACGAATTCAATCCCATGCTGGGCCATCGCGGCTGCCGCTTGGGCATCATCTATCCTGAGATCACTGAGATGCAGGTGCGCGCTATTATGGAAGCCGCTTGCGAGCTAAAGAAAAAGGGCATAAATGTTAAGCCAGAAATAATGGTGCCCTTGATCAGTGATGCCAATGAATTAAAAAACCAGGCTGACATCATCCGCCGGGTGGCTGAAGAAACCATCAAGAAGACCAAGACCAAGGTCAATTATCTGGTCGGGACCATGATCGAGATCCCCAGAGCCGCTTTGACCGCGGACAAGGTCGCCGAAGTGGCTGACTTCTTCTCCTTTGGCACCAACGACCTGACCCAGATGACCATGGGCCTGTCCCGAGACGACGCTGGCAAGTTCCTGCCCTCTTACGTAGAACTGGGTATTTACAAGGCTGATCCTTTTCAGATCCTCGACCAGACCGGCGTTGGCCAGCTGGTGGAAATGGCAGTTAAAAAGGGCCGCAGCACTAAGAAAAACCTTAAGTGCGGCATCTGCGGTGAACATGGCGGCGAACCTTCTTCCGTTGAGTTCTGCCACAAGGTAGGGCTGAATTATGTCAGCTGCTCACCCTACCGGGTCCCGATCGCCAGACTGGCGGCAGCCCAGGCTGTGCTTAAACAAAAAGGGTGATATAAGCGCGTGATAATCCGCAAGGAAATTGAGGCGCGGGAGAAAAAATTTCTCTCGCCCTATGCCGCTCTTTCTTCTGAAACCAAAGGAAGGAAGAAGCCGGAAAAAGAATGCAATTTCCGGACCGCTTTTCAGCGCGACCGGGATAAAATTATCCACTGCAAGGCGTTTAGGCGCCTAAAACACAAGACCCAGGTATTTTTGTCTCCAGTTGAAGATCATTTCCGAACGCGCCTGACTCACACAATTGAAGTTTCTCAAATCGCGCGCACTATTGCACGGGCGCTGCGTTTAAATGAAGACCTGACTGAAGCTATTGCCCTGGGCCACGACCTGGGGCACACACCTTTTGGCCACGCCGGCGAATATGTGCTTGATGATATTCTAAAAGAGAACTACGGCCGGCGTTTTGACCACAACGAACAAAGCGTGCGCATTGTTGAGGTCCTGGAAAAGGACGGCCAAGGCCTAAACCTTTGTGATGAAGTAATTGACGGCATCCGCAACCACACACCGGATGATCCCTGGCCAGGGACTTTAGAAGGCGTGATCGTCAGGTACGCTGACCGTATTGCCTATCTGCGTCATGATATTGAAGATGCCATCACAGCGGGGGTATTGACGCAGGCCCAACTGCCCAAGGCCCGCATGAAAGTGCTGGGTAAAAATATTTTGGATACGATAATCTTGGACATGATCAAGCATTCGCGCGGCAAAAAGAAGATCGCCATGAGTAAAAAGGTCCAAACTGCCATGGATGGCCTGTATGAGTTTATGTACAAACACGTTTACACAGATCCCACCGCTAAAAAAGAAGAGGCAAAGGTCCCGATCCTGATACGACAGCTCTTCCGGTACTATCATTATAATAGCGATTTCCAAAAGGGCTACAGGAGCGAAGAAGACCAAGTCCAACACACAATCGATTTCATTTCCGGCATGACTGACCGCTATGCGGTTGATAAATTCCAGAGCCTCTATGTCCCTGGTGAATGGCAATCCGGAGAAGATACATGATCCCTGCGCAAATAATCGAAG
>JAHIZU010000118.1 GCA_018814265.1 Candidatus Margulisiibacteriota bacterium
TGACGGGGGATTAACTCAGTATTGTCGATCTTTATTTCTACCCAGTAGGGCTCATTAAAAGCCAAATCAAAAGATGATACGTCTATAAAGGTGCTAAAAAATCCATTATCATCAGGTGTTACAGGTACACCTTTTTCCCCAATAGTGGTGCCTGACGTTTCGACATCGTAAATCCCAAAGGTAACTGTAGTTTGCGCCGTCACCGGCTTCCCGTCCTGCATCAGCACCCCCTGGATATTGATCTTCTCCGGGATCGCGGCCTTGGCCGGAAGCGCTAAAAAATTAACTAACAACAAACAACTTACGACTAATCCCGTTTTAACGGGATCCCGCAACACATTATTTATAATTATACGCAAGCGGGACAACCATCCATATTTAATATTTCTCATTTTGTTTTCCTCCATTACTCCTCTTTTTTTCTCTGGAAATTAAGCTTATTATAGCATGTAATATCTTTTGTCAACAATTGTTTTTTTCGCAGCGCTGATTGGCGGGATTTCGACACCCAATATCCAAATTTCCTCGTAAATGACCCTGGGGAAGGCTGGCAATAGGATTGCTGTATTATGAGTAGTACAGTAGTGCGGTAGTATAGTAGTACAGGAGGGAGGCACGATAATGGAGAAAAAGTTCAATGGATTCAAGGATTTGATCGTTTGGCAGAAAGCATATGAATTATCCCTGCTAATTTATCGAAAAACCGCTAGTTTTCCAAGATCTGAGACCTATGGCCTAGTTTCCCAGCTTAGAAGATGCTCTGTTTCTGTCCCATCAAACATTTCTGAGGGCTACGAAAGAAAAGGATCAAAAGAATATCAACGTTTTCTCAATATTGCTAAGGGGTCGCTGGGCGAATTAGAGACACAGATATTACTCGCAAAGGATCTTGGTTATATCAAGCAAGAAAGCTGGAAAGAAATAGATGATCTCAGACAAGAGACAATGCGAACCTTACGCGGCCTTATAAAATCCCTATACTACTGCACTACTAGCTACTACACTACTAATAAGGTAAAATAATATCCATGAAAGCCTACATCGTCAGCCTGGGCTGCCCCAAAAACCTGACAGACACAGAAGAGATAATGAGTAAACTTGCCTCGGAAGGCTATCGGTTTACAAATAACCCTTCAGAAGCAGAGCTTATTTTAGTCAACACCTGTGCCTTTCTCCAATCAGCTAAAAAAGAGGCCATTGATACGATCCGGGAACTGGCCCAGTGGAAACGAAAAGGCAAATGTGAATATTTGATCGCTGCCGGTTGTTTGCCTCAACGCTATAAGCATGAAATACCCAAACTCCTGCCCGAGGTCGATGCATTCATCGGCACCCCTAGAAAATTTGAGTCTTCCGCCTACCGCCTACCGTCTACCAGAATAAAAGCCACTCCCCCCTGGTTCGCTTACGTCAAAATCGCGGAAGGCTGCAATAATCGCTGCGCCTACTGCATAGTGCCTGCTATCCGGGGACCGTTGCGCATCAGGCTGATGAAAGATATTCTAAATGAGGTCAAGCTCCTGGCCGCAACCGGCGTGAAAGAAATCATCTACGTTGCCCAGGACACGGCTGCCTATCCAAATTTTCCTGCTCTGCTGCAAAAAACCGCGCGGATCAAAGGGGTGCGCTGGATCCGCATCCTCTACGCCCACCCCGCCCATGTTACTGACAAATTGATCGAGGTGATTGCTAAAGAAAAGAAGATCGTGAAATATTTAGACTTGCCAATCCAGCATTGCCATGATAAAATACTCAAACTGATGAGGAGGCGCTATGAGCGCCCAGCACTTGAGAATTTAATCGCTAAAATTAGAAGGAGGATACCTAGGATAGCCCTTCGCACCTCGGTCATCGTCGGGTTTCCCGGTGAAGGCGAGGCTGAGTTCGAAGCGCTGCTTGCTTTCATCAAAAAGGTAAAGTTTGACCGGCTTGGCGTCTTTACCTATTCCCAAGAACCCGGAACACCTGCAAGCAAAATGAGGGGGCAGGTTTCCGAGCAGAAAAAGCAACAAAGGTTTCACCGGCTGATGCGGGCCCAGTCCCGGATCTGCCGGGGATCGAACAAAAAAATGATCGGAACGACTTTAGCCACTATTATTGAAAGGAGCGTTCGCCACGGCTTTATTGGCCGGACTTTTCGCGACGCGCCAGACATTGATGGCACAGTCTTTGTTCGATCGACCAAATCTTTATCACCGGGTGAGCTCGTTTCTGTGCGCATCATTGGCGCCAGGACCTACGACCTCATCGGTTGCTTGACTTGACCCTGGCAAATTACGTTACCCTGTCCAGGATCATCCTAATCCCCCTCATAATCACCCTGTTGTTGCTTGGTTTGAACGGTCTGGCAGTGATCATATTTTTAGCGCTGTCGTTCTCTGATGCTGTTGACGGCTACATTGCCCGACGCTTCAACCAAGTTTCAGACCTGGGTAAATTTTTGGATCCCTTAGCGGATAAGATCCTTGTTATGTCAGTGCTGATCGTGCTGGTGGGCCTGGGCAAAGCGAGCTCTATCCCGGTCATCATCCTGACGGCCCGGGAACTGGTAGTCCAGGGCCTACGTATCAGCGCAGCCAGATACAAAAATATCATTGCAGCCAGTCCAGTAGCCAAGTGGAAAACCGCTACGCAAATAGTGGCCGTAGCGCTCCTGATCCTAAAACTACCCTATGCTGGCTGGATCCTCTGGCTGTCAGTTGTCCTATCACTTCTTTCAGGTGGTGCGTACCTGTGGCAGAGCCAGATATTAAAACAGTTGAGATCAAGCTAGAGAGCTTTTTTACTAAAGTTCTCTCCATGATCGGCAAGATAACGGACCAGCAGATCGCTGATCTGCTGAAAAAAAGCCAGCAAACCGTGGCAACGGCGGAGTCGCTGACCGGCGGCCTGATCTCCGCCCATTTATCCAGCTCCCCCGGCAGTTCGGACTTTTTTATCGGCGGCATCGTCTGTTACCATCCACGCATCAAAGTGGTTAACGTTGGTATTCCGGCCGCTTTGATCAGCCAGCACGGCGTGGTCAGCAAAGAAGTCGCCATTGCCCTGGCCGAGAACATCAGAAAAAAATTCCGGGCTGATATTGGCATTGCTTCGACCGGCGTGGCCGGCCCGGCCCCTA
This sequence comes from Candidatus Margulisiibacteriota bacterium, assembly GCA_018814265.1. Classification (GTDB taxonomy): domain Bacteria; phylum Margulisbacteria; class WOR-1; order O2-12-FULL-45-9; family O2-12-FULL-45-9; genus JAHIZU01. Next base: position 3,122 of record JAHIZU010000118.1, read on the forward strand.
TCCCGCCGGCCCCAGTTGGCAAAGCCTTTATTGCCCTGGCTTCAGAAAAAGAAACCGAGTGGAAAGAGCTGGACCTGCAGGGCACCAGGAGTGAAATAAGGAAAAAAGTTGCTCAGGCAGCTTTGGGGTTGTTGTGGTTATACTTAGGTGGGGACGAGATAATTAAATAACCTCACCCCCACTGACGTTTATGACGCCTCCCCCTCTCCATCGAAGATGGAGAGGGGGAAACCCGAATCCCGATGAAATCGGGATGAGGGAGGGGGTGAGGATTAAATGAGAACATTTATTTCAGTTGAACTGCCGGACAAAGTCAAGAAAAAAGCAGCTGAACTGATAAATGAGCTAAAGCAAGACAGTCCAGGGGTTAAGTGGGTTAGCGCGCAGGATCTGCACATAACCTTAAAGTTTTTGGGTTGGGTGGCTGACGAAAAACTTGACCAGTTAATAGATCTAACAGCTAAAGCCGCCGCAGGCTGCGGCAGCTTTAAAGCTAGATTTGAAGGTTTGGGTACTTTCCCGGCGGGGAGAATCCCAAGGGTTGTCTGGGTGGGGACAGCAGAAGGAGGGGGTAAATTATGTCAATTGGCAAAGGACCTTGAGCAGACACTGTCTGCCGCAGGGTTTAGAAGTGAGGCGCGCGAACCTAAGCCTCACCTGACCCTGGGACGGGTCAAGGATAAAAAAGGACTCGGGTCGTTGGTAAAAAAAATAAACAGTGTCCGGAAGGCTAAATTTGGAGAAGCGCTGGTTGATCGAATATACATTATGAAAAGCACGCTTACTCAAAATGGGCCGATCTACGAAAAATATCAGGATGTAAAGTTATGACAGACGGAAAAAGCAAAGCCTTGAGTATCGCGATCGCGCAAATTGAGAAGAATTACGGTAAAGGCTCCATTATGAAGATGGGTTCCAGTAAGAAACTGGAAATAGAAACAGTGCCAACCGGCGCTCTTTCCCTGGACCTGGCCTTGGGCGTTGGCGGCCTGCCGCGCGGCCGGGTAATTGAGATCTACGGCCCGGAAGGCGGCGGAAAAACCACGGTCTCGCTGCACGCGATCGCCGAAGTACAAAAGAAAGGCGGCATTGCCGCTTTTATTGACGCGGAACACGCCCTTGACCCGGTTTACGCCAAAAAGCTGGGGGTAGACGTGAACAACCTGCTTATTTCCCAGCCGGATTACGGCGAGCAGGCGCTGGAGATCGCCGAGACCCTGATCCGATCAGGGGCCATTGACATTATTGTAATTGACTCAGTTGCCGCGCTGGTGCCTAAAAAGGAAATTGAAGGGGATATGGGGGACGCCCAAATGGGACTGCAAGCTCGCCTCATGTCGCAAGCTTTAAGAAAACTGACCGCAGTGATCGGCAAGTCAAAAACCGTAATGATCTTTATCAACCAGCTGCGGGAAAAGATCGGGGTCATGTTCGGCAACCCGGAAACCACGCCAGGCGGCAGAGCGCTGAAATTTTATTCTTCAGTCAGGCTGGATGTCAGGGCCAGTGAAAAGATCAAAGAAGGCGACAAGATCATTGGCACACGCGTCAGGGTCAAGGTGGTCAAAAACAAGGTCGCCCCACCCTTCCGCACAGCCAGCTTTGTGCTGATCCACGGCCAGGGAATCTTAAGAGAAGCTGATGTCCTTGACCAGGCTGTCAGTCTGGAGATCGCGGTCAAAAGCGGCACCTGGTACTCCTTCGCTGGAGAAAAATTAGGCCAGGGGTTTGAAAGCACTATAAATTATTTGAAGGAGAATCCCAAGATCACGAACAAGCTGGAAACAGAAGTCCGCAAGGCAATTACTTCTGCTTCCAAGGATTAATAACGAAACGTCTAGAAGGGGGTAAAAAATGGAACTCAGTATTTTAATGTACCTTGTTGTTGGCGCGCTGCTGGTCTTTGGCCTGGGGCTGGTTTTTCTGATGCTGCGCCGCAGTTTGGCTGATCAAAAGGTCAAGATCGCCCAGGAAACAGCCAAGCATGTTCTGGAAGAAGCCAAAAAAGATGGGGAACGGATCAGAAAAGAAGCTTTGCTTGAGGCCAAGGACGAGGCGATCAAGGGCCGGTCAGAATTAGAAAGGGAAACCAAGGAAAGGAAAAAGGAGCTGTCCGGGCTGGAAAAAAGACTAGAGGGCCGGGAAGACAGGCTGCAGGCCAAAGAAAAGGAAGTCGAGGGCCGCGAAGAAAAGATCAAGAAGATCAATGAAGACCTGTTGAAACTTCGCGATGGTTTGCAGACAGCCAGGGAACAGCACATCCTGGCTTTGGAAAAGGTTGCGGCTCTTTCCAGGGACGACGCTAAAAAAGAATTGCTGACCAAATTAGACAAAGACCTGGAAAAAGAGGCCGCTGAGAGGATCAAGAACAATGAGGAAAAGATCAAACAGGAATCAGAAAAACGGGCCCGCGAGATCCTTTCCACCACGATCCAACGCTGCGCCGGCGACCATGTCGTTGAAACCACCACCAGCGTGGTAGAACTGCCTTCTGACGACATGAAAGGCCGGATCATCGGCCGTGAAGGCCGCAACATCCGCGCCTTTGAAACCGCGACCGGCGTTGACTTGATCGTTGATGACACTCCGGAAGCGGTTATTCTCTCAAGCTTTAATCCTCTGCGCCGTGAGATCGCCCGCGTTACCCTGCAAAAACTGATCGCTGACGGCCGGATCCATCCGGCCCGGGTTGAGGAAATGCATAAGAAATCCAGTGAAGAGATCAAAGCTAAAATGATGGAATACGGCGAACAAGCCGCGATCGAGACCGGAGTGCGAGGTTTGCCTCCGGTCCTGATCCAGCTGCTGGGTCGCCTCCATTACCGGACCAGCTATGGCCAGAACGTGCTTAAGCATTCCGTGGAAATGTGCCACTTAGCCGGCATGCTGGCTGCCGAACTTGGGGTAAACATTAACCTGGCCAAGCGGGCTGCCCTGCTCCACGACATTGGCAAAGCCATTGACCAGGATGTCGAAGGGACCCACGTCAGACTCGGCGTGATGTTCGCGCAAAAAGCCGGCGAGTCGCCTGAGGTCCTTCACGGAATGGAAGCGCACCACGGGGATGTTGAACCCAGGACCATTGAAGCTGTAATCGTTCAAGCCTGCGACGCTATTTCCGCTGCCCGGCCCGGCGCCAGGCGCGATACGCTGGAAGCTTATATCAAACGCCTGGAAAAACTAGAGTCCGTGGCCATGAGTTTCCCCGGAGTAGTTAAGTGTTACGCGATCCAGGCCGGCCGCGAAGTCAGGGTAATTGTTGAGCCAACAAAGATCGATGATGACTTAGCCCCTAAATTGGCTCACGACATTGCCCAGAAAATTGAAGCGGAGCTGGAATATCCCGGCGAAGTCAGGGTAACGGTCATCCGCGAGACAAGGGCAACTGATACCGCAAAATAATGCAGAAATCAAAGTTGCTAAAGATCTTATTTGTTGGCGACATTATAGGCAAACTGGGCAGACAGGTTTGCCGACTGGTCCTCCCGGACCTTAAGGCTGAACTCGAGCCGGATCTAATTATTGCCAATGGTGAAAACTCCGCCCACGGCTACGGCATTACCGAGATAGTCTACAAAGAGCTGCTAGCAATGGGCATTGAAGCTATTACTATGGGCAACCATGTCTGGGACAAAAAGGACCTGGCTAAAAATATCAATAAGATGCCGCTTGTTGTCCGCCCGGCAAACTATCCGCCGGGAGTGCCGGGTCAAGATCATCTCATAATTGAAAAGTCCGGAGTTAAGATCGGCATCATCAACGTATCAGGCAGAACATTTATGCCAGCCTTAGACTGCCCCTTTCGCGCCGCAGAAAGAGTCACCTCTAGCCTCAAAACCAACTTAATCCTGGTAGACATGCATGCAGAAGCAACGTCTGAAAAATGTGCTCTGGCCTGGTTTCTTAACGGCAAAGTTTCAGCCGTCCTGGGAACCCACACTCATGTCATGACCGCAGACGAAAGGATCTTACCCCAGGGAACTGCTTTTATTTCAGATATTGGCATGGTTGGGGCTTTTGAGTCCATCATTGGCATGGGCAAAGAGCAGATCCTAAAAAGATTTTTAACTCAGATGCCGGAAAGATTCGAGCCAATGGACCATGGCCCTGGCTTATTTAACGCGGTATTATTGAAGATTGACGCGATCAGCGGCCAGGCCAAAGAAATAAAACGGATCTACAAAGTGGTGGAATCAACTGCCTAGGTCGTTGATCCGCGCGGCCAGAAGCTGCTTCTTTTCTTCCAGCTCTTTGAGCTGAACTTTTTGCTTGGCCACTGCTTCCGGAGGCGCTTTTGCTACAAAACTTTCGTTAGACAACAATTTTTTTAACCGCTCCAGGCCCTGAGAGACATTTTGTTCTTCTTTTTTGAGTCGTTCAACCTCTTTGCCAATATCGATCAAGCCTTTTAGCGGAACAAAAAATTGGATGTCAGAGACAACCCCGGTCGCTGATTGCTCCGGCTTCTTCTTCAGCGAGGCAACAATCTCGATCTTTGTGGTCTTGGCCAAGGATCTAATATAGGCTTCGCCTTTAGCAATAGTTTCTTGCTCGTTTTTCTTTGGCGCCACGATCATCAGCTCAATATCTTTTGTTTGCACGCCCATCTCCGCCTTGATATTTCTAACCTTGGCGATCAATTCCTTCAAAAGCCCCATCTCAGCCTCAACCTTTGGATCAATAAGATTTTTATCAACCTTAGGCCACTCTTGAAGCATGATCGTCTTCATTCGTTTATTCGTTTTGGATTCGTTGATAGCAATTCGTTGCCAGATCTCCTCCGAGATAAAAGGCATAATGGGGTGAAGCAGTCTCAGCGTCCCTTCTAATACATACAAAAGGACCTTAAGCGCCTTTTCTTTACGCTTAGCGTCTTCTGAATACAGGTCAATCTTGGATATTTCTACATACCAGTCGCAGTATTCGCCCCAGAGAAAGTCATAGATCTTGCGCGCAGCTTCCCCCAGGTCATAACTCTCGTTCAACGCTGTAACTTCTTTGATCAGGTTTTGATAACGGCTGATAATCCATTTATCAACCAATTCGAGCGATGTAGCGGCGACCTTTAGGTCGCCATTTAATGAAGGGCCAAAGCCCTCCGCTACATCCAAACTCATTAATATAAATCTTGTCACATTCCAGATCTTATTAGTAAAATTTCTCGCTTCGGTCATCTTGTCCTGAGTCAGTTTTATATCCTGGCCCTGGCCAGTGATCAGGGAGATCAAAGCAAAGCGCAAAGCATCCGCGCCAATCTTATCAATGATCTCCAGCGGATCGATCACGTTGCCAAAGGATTTGCTCATTTTCTTGCCTGAGGCATCGCGGACCAAACCGTGAATAAAAACAGTGTGAAAAGGCTCTTTTTTCATGAAATGCACGCCCATCATGATCATTCGCGAGACCCAGAAAGTGATAATGTCGTAACCCGTGACCAGTACATCAGTAGGATAAAAGGTTTTTAGATCTTTTGTTTGCTCCGGCCAGCCCAGCGTTGAAAAAGGCCACAAACATGAAGAGAACCAGGTATCAAATACATCAGGGTCCTGCTCCCAGCCATCACCTTTAGGCGGCTCTTCCCCCACATAGGTTTCTTCGCCGCGATACCAGACCGGCACGCGATGGCCCCACCACAATTGGCGCGAAATACACCAATCCTTGAGATTAACCATCCAGTTGATGTAAACCTTGGTCCAGCGGTCAGGCACATACTTAATTTCTCCCTCTTCCACCGCCTTGATCGCTTCGCGGGCCAGGTCTTTGATCTTAACGTACCACTGATCAGACAAATAAGGCTCAATAACACTCTTGCAGCGGTAGCATTCGCCGACCGCGTTCTCATAATCCTCGATCTTATCCAAAAATCCCTTTTCTTCTAGCATCTGGACTAAGCGTTCGCGGGCTTTATAGCGATCGAGCCCTTCTAATCCCTTAATTTCCTTTTTTTCTTCCTCTGCAAATTCATTAAATGTCAGTGTTGCTTTCGTGGTTAATATATTTATCCGCGGCAATCCGTGCCTATCCCCCATTTCAAAGTCATTAGGATCATGGGCTGGAGTAACTTTAACCGCGCCAGTGCCAAATTCAGGATCAACAAATTCATCTTTAATTATCGGGATCCTTCGATTGACCAGAGGAAGGATCAGCATCTTGCCGATCAGTTTCTTATAACGTTTGTCTTTGGGATTAACTGCAACCGCAGTGTCACCCAACATCGTCTCCGGCCGGGTCGTGGCGACAATGACTCCCGGACCCTGGCTACCGGCTACTGGATACTTGATATACCAGAGTTTCCCTTTTTTAGTTTCATGCTCAACTTCGATGTCAGAAATAGCAGTCCCGCACTTGGGGCACCAGTTGACCAGCCGCTTGCCGCGATAGACCAGGCCTTCATTATATAAGGTGACAAATTCGTGCGTGACAGCCTTGGATAATCCCTCATCCATGGTAAAACGCTCTCTAGTCCAGTCTAGCGCAGAACCCAGGCGTCTCAATTGCCTGGTAATATTGCTGCCGTATTCTTCCTTCCAAGCCCAGACGCGTTTGATGAATTCTTCGCGGCCCAGGTCTTCCTTGGTCTTACCCTCTTTTTTTAAGGCCTTAGCAACCACATTTTGAGTCGCTATACCAGCATGATCAGTCCCGGGCAGCCAAAGGGTATTAAAGCCCTGCATTTTTTTATACCGGATCAGCACATCCTGGATAGAATTATCCAAAGCATGGCCCATGTGAAGATTCCCGGTCACATTCGGCGGCGGGATTACGATAGTAAATGGCTTTTTGCTAGAATTATCTTCAGGAGAGAAAAGGTTGTTCTCCTCCCAGAATTTATACCATTTCTGCTCAATTTCCTTCGGATCATAGATTTTTGGGATTTCTTGGTTCATAGTCGTTTATTTTATCATAA
>JAHIZU010000119.1 GCA_018814265.1 Candidatus Margulisiibacteriota bacterium
ACCTGGATCTAAAAAAACTTTATTATTATGTGATTTGCGTCATGGCCTTCTTTGTCCTGATGTGGGGGGTGGTTGACCTGACCAGTTCTTCGATCGGCATCTTTAATTTGAGGTCAGCAACGCCCAGCCTCAGCCTGCCGGCTGAAGAGCAACAAATCGTTCCGGAAAAAGGGGACCAGTTCTTTGACACATATTATCAAAGCAAGATGCTTAATGATCGCTTTTGGGACAGCCTGGCCCGGATCCTTATTTCGGGCTTAATTTTTGCTTACTGCCGCTTTACGGTTAATAAATTGGAGAAGTTGTCGTGAGCGAGTTGCTTTTTCCCGCGGATTTAAAATACAGCAAAGACCATGAGTGGGCCAGGGTCAACGGCAAGATCGCCACGATCGGCATAACTGCTTTTGCTCAGGATCAGCTGGGCGACATTGTCTATGTTGAGCTCCCGCCCTTTAATAAAGAGTTTAAAGCCACGGCAGAGTTTGGCGTGGCCGAGTCAGTGAAATCTGTTTCCTCGTTGTTTTCTCCTGTTTCCGGCAAGATAATCGAGGTAAATGCTGAGCTAGAAAAATCGCCCCAGCTGGTTAACCAGGATGCTTATGGCAAGGGCTGGATGATCAAGCTTGAGTTGAGCAATCCTGCTGAACTGGATGCCCTGATGTCTGCCGAAGAATATAAAAACTCGTTCAAAGACTAAGAACACATGCGCTACATTCCTCACACGGCAAAAGACCAAAAGGACTTGCTGGCTACAATTGGCCAGCCATCATTGACCGCTCTTTTTACTGATATTCCTGCCAAAGCAAAACCCAAAAAAGAACTCGACCTGCCAAAGCCCTTGTCAGAGCCAGAATTGCTGGAAGAGCTGCGTGCCCTGTCCTCTTCCTCCTCCTGCGCCTCTTCCTTTCTGGGGGGCGGTTCATACAAGCACTTTGTCCCCAGCGTGATTAAACACATTATCAGCCGATCAGAATTTTATACAGCTTATACCCCTTACCAGGCTGAGGTTAGCCAAGGGATCCTTCAGGCGATTTATGAATACCAAACCATGATCTGTGAGTTAACCGGGATGGACGCGGCCAACGCCTCGATGTATGACGGCGCAACCGCAATGGCTGAGGCAGCTTTCTTAGCTTGCCGCACAACCAGGCGTCAGGAAATTCTAGTCTCGTCAGCTGTACAGCCCGACTATAGGAAAGTCTTAAAAACTTATGCTAACGGCGCCGACCTAAGGGTGGCCGAACTTCCTTATGATAAGAAAACCGGCCTAACCCCTAATCCCTACCCCCTAACCCCTAACACCGCCTGCGTCATTCTCCAACAGCCTAATTTCTTCGGCTGCATTGAAGAAGTTAAAAATCTGGCTGACGAAATACATTCAAAAGGCGCCCTGTTTATTGCAAGCGCGGATCCAATTTCTCTGGGTCTTCTCAAGGCTCCTGGAGACTACGGCGCTGACATTGTGGTTGGCGAAGGGCAATCATTGGGCAATCCTCAATCCTTTGGTGGCCCAGGCCTGGGGATCTTTGCGGTCAAGAAAAGCTTGGTACGCCAAATCCCTGGCCGCGTCGTTGGCCAGACTGTAGATGCGGAGGGGAAAAGGGGCTTTTGTTTAACTTTACAGACCAGAGAGCAACACATCCGTCGAGAACGGGCCGCTTCAAACATTTGCAGCAATGAAGCATTGGCCGCTCTTGCGGCAACTGTTTATTTGTCGGTCGTGGGTAAACAAGGTTTACGAAAGGTTGCTGAACTTTGTTTGCAAAAAGCGAATTATTTGAAAAAGAAGTTGGGGAAAAGGGTTGTTTTTTCTGCGCCAGGCTTTAAGGAACTCGTGATAAAAACAAATAAACCTGTTGGGCTAGACCTGAGCCAACATTATCCTGAACTAAAAGGCTGCCGCTTGATCTGCGTAACCGAGTTGGTAAATAAAGCAGCTCTGGACACCCTGGCAAAAACTCTTTTGAAATCTTAGGGGCGCCTATTTTTTGGTTTTCTGCTCGAGCTTGCCAATGGCTTCTTCCACTTCTTCTTCCTTGACCACCCGAGCAAGATCAACCAAATAATCGTCCTTATCAAGGCGAACCAGCCTAACTCCTTTGGCATAGCGGCCTTGTGTGGAAATCCCCTTTGCCTCCTGGCGCATCATTGTCCCCTTGCCAGTGACAAACAAGAGCTCGTCGTCTTTGTGCATAAACATCATCTTGGCTACTTCGTCGCCCTTGCGCAGCTTAATTGCTATGTGTCCTTTGCCTCCACGGCTCTGTGCGCCAAACTCTTTGATGGCCATGCGTTTGCCATAGCCATCGGCAGAAACCGCCAGGAGATCCTGCCCAGTTTCAACAATATCCATACAGACAACTTTGTCATCCTTGCGCAGCCGAATGCCGCGAACTCCGGAAGCAGCCCGGCCCATAGGCCGGACATGTTGTTCGCTGAAACGGATCATTAGGCCGCCGGCGGAACACAGGATGATCTCCTGTTTGCCACTGGTCATGCGTACCCAGCGCAATTCATCCGCGTCCTTTAATTTGATCGCGATGATCCCGGTGCGCCGGATGTTCGCAAAGTCTTCTAAAGAAACCTTTTTGATCATGCCGTTCTTCGTGGCCATGGCTAGCGCAGATTCCTTTGTAAATTCCTTGACCGCGACCGCGGCAGTGACAACTTCTCCCATGGCCAGTTCCAGGAAGTTGGCAATTGACTGGCCCTTGCCCGCACGGGAGGTTTCTGGCAGCTCATAAGCCTTAACTTTGTATACCCTGCCCTTGTTGGTAAAAAAGAGCAGGAAGTTAAGGGTCGAGCAAGTAAAGATTTTGTCGATCTCGTCCTCGCCCCGCGTTGACATGCCAGCCACGCCCCGTCCCCCGCGTTTTTGCGAGCTGAACGCGCTGATCGGCAGGCGTTTGACATAGCCGTCACGAGTGATCAGAACTGCTACCTCGGCTTCTTCGATCAAAGATTCTTCCTCGATCTCCTCAGCCTCACCGGTTATGTTGGTCTGCCGTACACCTTTAAATTTCTGGCCTACTTCAACCAGCTCTTTTCCCACCACGCCCAAAATATTTTTGCGGTTGCTCAGGATGCCCTTAAGTTCCGCTATCGTTTTCTTGAGCGTCTTATAATCTTCCTCGATCTTGTGGGTTTCCAGCTGGGTCAGTTTCTGCAGCCGCATGTCCAGGATCGCCTGGGCTTGTATCTGGGACAGCTTGTATTTCTTCATTAAGCCAGTGCGGGCTTCGTCAACGGACTTGGACTTCTTGATCAGCTTGACCACGCCGTCAATATCTTGGAGCGCGATCAATAAGCCTTCTAACAAATGCGCTTGTTCTTCCGCCTTGCGTAAATCAAACTTTGTCCGTCGGGTAACAACTTCTTCACGGTGCTTAACATACTGTTCCAGGATTTGCTTCAGATTAAGCAACAGGGGGGTGCCGTCAACCAGGGCCACCATGTTAATGCCAAAAGTGGTCTGGAGCTCAGTGCGCTTATAAAGCTGGTTAACCACGATCTCGGCATTAGAGTCGCGCTTACATTCTATGTAAATGCGCATGCCTGTGCGGTCGGACTCATCGCGCAGATCAGATATGCCTTTGATCTTTTTGTCCTTGACCTGCTCAGCTATGTTCTCGATCAGGGTCGCCTTATTGACCTGATACGGCAGCTCTGTGACGATAATGGCTTGTTTGCCGCCCTTGACCTCTTCGACCTCGACCTTGGCGCGCAGGGTGATAATGCCGCGGCCCGTTTCCTGCGCTTTTTTAATCCCGGCCCTGCCGCAAATATAGGCGCCGGTGGGAAAATCAGGGCCCTTGATTATTTTTCCCAGCTCAGCAATGGAAATATCAGGGTTGGCGATCAAGGCGGTCGTTCCAGCAACAATTTCATCAAGATTGTGCGGCGGGATATTGGTCGCCATGCCGACCGCGATGCCGCTTGAGCCGTTGATCAATAAGTTAGGGAGGCGAGCCGGCAGGACCAGGGGTTCTTTCAATGATTCATCGAAGTTAGGCCCAAAGTCCACGGTCTCTTTTTCAATATCAGCCAATAGTTCGACCGCGTGCTTATGCAGTCTAACTTCTGTGTAGCGCATGGCTGCGGCGGAATCGCCGTCAACGCTGCCAAAGTTACCCTGGCCGTCGACCAGCATGTAGCGCAAAGAAAAGTCCTGGGCCATACGCACCATTGAGTCATAAACCGCTGTGTCGCCGTGCGGATGGTATTTACCTAAGACTTCACCAACAACGCGGGCTGATTTTTTGTAGGGTTTGCCAGGCTGCATGCCCAGTTCGTCCATGGCAAAAAGAATGCGTCGGTGGACCGGCTTTAAGCCGTCGCGCACGTCGGGCAGTGCGCGGCCAACGATAACGCTCATCGAGTAATCGATGTACGACGTCTTCATTTCATTCTCCAGCATTACTGGAAGAATTTTACTCTCGTCTTGTTTTGGCACGCTCTTGCCGCGGGTCTTTTTAGCCTCTTTTTCCGCTTCGTTCTTTTTCGCCATTGGCTTATCCCCTTCCTATAGGTCTAGACGTCAAGCCGCTTGACCAGCTTGGCGTTCTCTTGAATGAATTGCCGTCTGGGCTCAACATCAGAGCCCATCAGGACCTTGAATATTTCATCCGCTTCCTCCGCGTCTTCCAGCTCAACGCGCAACAAGGTCCGGGTCTCCGGGTTCATGGTGGTGTCCCAGAGCTGTTCCGGGTTCATCTCGCCCAAACCTTTATAGCGCTGGACGTGCGCGCCGTCCTTGCCGAGCTTTTTTAAGATCTTTTCCTGTTCCTTGTCGCTATAAGCATATTCCTCTGCCTTGCCCTTCTTGATCAAATAAAGCGGCGGGTGAGCAATATAGATCTTGCCGCTCTCGATCAAGCGCCGGGCGTAGCGGAAGAAAAATGTCAGCAATAGCGTCCTGATGTGCGCGCCATCCACGTCCGCGTCGGTCATGATCACGACCTTATGATAGTTAAGTTTCTTGAAAAATTCCTCGTCAGAGATCTCGTCGCCTTTACCGTTGCCGCCCAAGCCGGATATAACTCCTGGCCCAATGGCGGTGATCATGATGCGGATCTCGTTGGAGGCCAGGATCTTGTCGATCCGGGCTTTTTCAACGTTGAGGATCTTGCCGCGCAAAGGCAGAATAGCCTGAAAGCGCCGGTCCCTGCCCTGCTTGGCTGACCCGCCTGCGGAGTCGCCCTCGACCAGGAACAACTCACATTTTTCTGCGTTACTTTCGGAACAGTCAGCTAATTTGCCGGGCAACAATGCCGTATCGAGCGCTGATTTCTTTCTTTCCAGGTCTTGGGCTTTTCTGGCTGCCGCGCGCACGCGATAGGCCATTAGGGCCCGTTCAATTATTGCCTTGGCCGCTGCCGGGTTCTTGTCCAAATAAACATTTACATTGTCCGTAACGATCGAGTCAACAATGCCTTTAACCTCGCCGTTGCCCAGCTTGGTCTTGGTCTGACCTTCGAACTGCGGATTGGGCACGCGGGTGTTAAGCACCGCGGTCAAGCCTTCGCGCACATCGTCGCCGGACAGCCCTTCGTCCTCCTTGGCCAGGTTGTTCTTGCGCGCGTAATTGTTGATCGCTTTGGTCAGGGCCGACTTAAAGCCAACCTCATGCGTTCCGCCCTCTTTCGTTTTAATGCAATTAACAAAAGAAAAAATGTTCTCGTCATAATAATCCTTGCAGTGCTGCAGAGCGACCTCAACATAAACATCGTCCTTTTCAGCGAAAAAGAACATTGGCGGCTTATAGAGCGGCTCCTTTTTCTCGTTAAGGTGTTCAACATATTCAACTACCCCGCCCTCATATTGATAGGTCTCGGTGCTCTTACTCTTGTCCTTTTCCCGCTCATCAGCAAAGACAATCTTGACGCCTTTATTCAAAAAGGCCAGCTCGCGCAGGCGGTGGGCTACGGTCTTACGGTCAAAGTCCGTCTCGGTAAATATTTCCGGATCAGGCTTAAACGTTATGGTCGTGCCGGTCGCGTTCTTGTCCTTGGCCGCAACGATGTTCTCTTTTTTTGGTTTGCCGCGATCAAAATGCTGGTTGTATTGCTTTCCCTCGCGCACGATCTCTGCTTCCATCCATTCAGACAGAGCGTTAACACAGGAAACGCCGACCCCGTGCAAGCCGCCAGAAACCTTATAGGCCGAGTCGCCGAACTTGCCACCAGCGTGCAACGTAGTTAAAACAACTTCGGCCGCGGGCCGCTTGGTCTGGGGATGTTTATCAAAGGGTATGCCGCGGCCATTATCTATGACCGTGACGCAGTTTTTCTTGTCTATGATAACCTCAATGCTGTCACAATGACCAGCCAGGGCCTCGTCAATGCTATTATCAACAACTTCGTAGATTAAGTGATGCAGCCCAGATTTGCCGGTCGAGCCAATATACATGGCCGGCCGTTTCCGGACCGCTTCAATGCCGCCCAGAATTTTTATTTTTGACGCATCATATGACGCTGCTTGATTGTTCGCTGTCTTAGCCATTCTGCCCTCCCGACTTGAATTTGATGTCTTTGATCGCCTCTTTGCCGGCTTGATCGTTAAACTTGCTGATTATCTCACCCTTTAAAAATGTAAGCTCTTGGGCCCAGGCCGGCGATGAGGTAGAAACATACAATATCTGATTGCGGATCTTGATCGCCTCTGTCTGCTTGCCGATCCTTTCGTCAACAACTTGTTCCCATAATGACAGCAAGCCGCAAAGCTTAACTGTGTGCGCAAAGCCGACATCCATGCCTTCGAGGATCTCCCCCAGCCTACTACCCATCAGGCCCCCTCTTGTGTCCTGATTGGCATAACAATGTAAACATAGTCTCTAACGCCGTCTTCTTTAATCATGCCTGGGCCTAAGTTTTCGCTCATCTCCAGCACAACATTGTCCGTCTCTAGTGCTTTCAAGACGTCGGTAATTAAACGAATATTAAAGGCGATTTGTGTTTTGGCTTCACCCTGAACCTCGGCCTCGATCACTTCGTCAACCGTGCCAACATCCGGCGTGCTGGCAAAGAGACGGAGCTGGCCGCTCTTCGTTTCAAAACGCACTATGTTGGCTGAGCCAGCCGCAATAACAGATGTGCGATCGGCTGCCTCAAGAAAAGCCTTTCTTTTAGTTATGATCTTGCTAGAACTCTTCTTTGGTAAAACCTGCTTGAAGTCGGGAAACTGTCCCTGGATAATTCGGGAAACCAATAAAACATCATTATATCTAAAGGCTATTTGATCAGAAGAAAAAGTAATTCTTAGCTCACTATCATCTTTAGCTATTTCAATTATCCTGGATAGCTCCTGCAGTGCTTTGCTCGGCACAATCACCTTTCCCTTCACATCATCTTTTAATTTAATTTTCTCTGCTCTTTTGGCTAAACGATAACCGTCGGTTGAGATCATTCTGAAATTTGAGCTATCGCCACTAGTTGAACTCTTACCAAAATCAAGCAACACCCCAGTTAAGACATATTTATCCTCACTGGAAGAAACCGCAAATATAGTCTGGCGGATCATGGAAACGAAAATTTCCCCGCTGATGGTTAAAGACTTACCATCCTTAACTTTTGGCAAAACAGGAAATTCGTCAGGAGGCAAGGTATGAACGTTGAATTGGGATTTAGCATAAGAAATGCGAATGGTCCCCTTCTCGGTTAATTTAAAAGAAACATTTCCTTCGGGTAGTCTAGAAACAATCCCGGTTAAGGTTTTTGCCGGCACAAGCACAGAGCCCTCCTTAATAACTTTGGCCTTAACCCCCAGCTCGACCCCCATTTCCAGATTATTGGCTGATATCTTTAAGCCATTTTTATCAGCATCAAATAGTATATAGCCAATGATCGGCAGCGTGCTTCTGGTGGTAACAATTTTTTCCACCGCGGAAACGCCGGTTTGCAGATCTTTTTTTTCACAGGTAAATTCCATACTTTCCTTCACCGTCCTATTTAGGTTTTCTTGTTCCTTTTAAAGATTTCCACAGTTTTCTGTGCCTCTAGTATTATAATATAAAATATGTAGTAATAGTAGTGGCTGTGAAGATGTGGAGAAATCCATTTTTAACCGATCTTGAAAGAAAAATTATTAGACCTTTTCCACAGGGTCATTTATTGTAATGTGAATAGCTTTTTATCCCCATGGCTGTCCACAGCTTATTGGGCATAACTTCTTAGTTTTGATGATATGTTTTTTACTGCTTCCTTGACCGCCAGGTTGGTCCTCATCTCGCCCTTAATTTTTTCATAAGCATGCAGCACTGTGGTGTGGTCACGCCCGCCAAATCCATTCCCGATCTTAGGCAGCGACAAGCCGGTGAATTCCCTGGCCAGGTACATAGCAACTTGTCTAGCGCCGGCTATTTCTTTTGTCCTAATTTTAGCTGTCATGTCGTCAAGGCGGACATTATAATATTCTGCCGCAGCCTTTTTTACCAGATCAATAGATATTTTTGTGCGGTCGGTTTTTGCTGGGTCAAAAATATCTTTTAAAGCTTGGTCAACCAATGAATTGGTGATCTCGCTGGCATTAAGGGAGGCAAAGGCTACCACGCGGATCAGGGCCCCTTCCAGCTCTCTAATATTGGACATAACCCGGCTGGCTATATAGGAAAGGATCTCGTCTGCGACCACCAGTTCACTTAACTCAGCTTTTTTCTTGAGAATTGCAATTCTGGTTTCATAGTCAGGCGCTTGAATGTCCGCTGTCAGCCCCCACTCAAAACGTGAACGCAGCCTTTCTTCTAAGGTCGGGATCTCTTTAGGCGGCCGGTCGGAGCTGACAACGATCTGCTTGCCAGCTTCATATAAAGTATTAAATGTATGGAAAAATTCTTCTTGGGTCCTTTCTTTGCCAGCCAGAAACTGGACATCATCCACCAATAAAATGTCGATACTGCGGTACTTGTTGCGGAAGCGCAGGGTTTTGTCGTCGCGAATTGAATTGATCAGCTCATTAGTAAATGTTTCCGACGTTATATAAAGAATTTTTGCCCGAGGGTTTGCCCCTGCCACACGATGGCCGATGGCTTGCATTAGGTGGGTTTTGCCCAGCCCCACCCCGCCGTACAGGAAAAGCGGGTTGTAGGCCTTGGCTGGAGCTTCAGCCACGGCCAGAGACGCCGCGTGGGCAAAGCGGTTGCCGTGACCAACGACAAAGGTATCAAAGGAATAGCGCGGGTTCAGATACGGAGAACTGGGCCGCTCCGTCTTAGAAGCGGGATAGGTGCTTTTCTCCAGCAAGGGCGTGGTGAAAAGATCTTTTGAACCGACGACAAAAAGAACCTTTTTAATTTCTGGAGAAATGTGGCTAAGCTCTTGTTCCATCAGGGTAACACAATGTTTTGATAGCCAGTCCTTGACTAAGTCGTTGGGAACTGCTATTTGCAGCGTATTTTGATCAATGGAGAGAGGCTTGGTTGATGAGATCAGAGCCTCGTAAATGGGTTTGTTAAGGCTCTTTTCCAACAAAGGAACAATCTTATTCCACAAGGAGTTCAGGTCGTAATTTGAGTTCATTTTATCTTATCCACAGCCCACTTGCCAACATAGTGACAGATGAAAAACACCGGCAACTCACCAAAAATTAAGGTTATTCTTTAGCCAAAAAATTGACTTATGCACATGATATCCACAGGGAATTAACATTGTGGATGGCAAGAAGCTCATGGCCCCTAAGGCTACCAGCCTTATTGATCTTGAAGTATATCAGTTCACAGGAACTTGTGCAAGTAATATTTATTAAAGTTTAGGGTTGACAGACATTTAATCTTTCTTTATAATTAGTTATTGTTTTAAATAACGAGAAAGGAACTGTTTATGATTAAAAGAACGTTTCAGCCGCATAAGCGGCGGAGAAAAAAGAAACACGGCTTTCGGAAAAGGAATAAGCGTAAGGGCGGACGTAAGGTTCTAGCGAAAAGGCGAAGAAAGGGAAGAAAGAGACTTGCTCCCTAAGAGCGCTCGCCTTTCCAAAGAACGCGAGATCAAACGAACCATAAGGGCAAAGCAATACGAAGCCAGGCGTCCCCTACTCTATTTGGTGGCAATGGATAATTCGCATGCGGAGTCTCGCCTCACGGTCGTGATTCCCAAAAAGCTTGGGAAAGCTGTGGTCAGGAATCGGATGCGCCGTGTAATTCAGGCCGTCTTTGGCAATATTAGGCATAAGATAGCCAAAAATATTGACATTGTGGTTTTTCCCAGACATGCGGCCGTGGGTGCGGAATCGAGATCTGTTGAAAGTGAGCTAGGCAAATGTCTGGACACCATTGAGCAACTAAACAATGAAGCGATTTCTTAAGTTTTTGTTGTTTTTATATAAAAAAACAAGGTTTTCGGGTCCGTCCTGTCGGTATTATCCCAGCTGTTCAGACTATGCTGGTCTGTCAATTGAGCGTTACGGAGCCTTAAAAGGCTCTTTTTTGGCTTTAAAGCGCCTAATTAAGTGCAACCAGCTCTTTCCTGGCGGTTTTGATCCGGTTCCTTAGTTCATTGCTAGAATTTGGCTTTTTTATGATAAAAATGCCTGTGGATAACTATGTTTCACGTGAAACATATATAATGAATTGGAGGGAATTATGAATCCGATTGCTTTTTTGTCAAATATTATGGTGGATGCCCTGAGGTTCTTTGCTTACTTTGGTGGCTATGGCTGGGGCATTATTTGGTTAACCATTGCGGTGAACCTCGCCTTGTACCCATTAACGTTGTCTTCTGTAAAATCCATGGCCGCGATGCAGGGGATGCAGCCCAGGCTCCAGGAGCTCCAAAAGAAGCACAAAGAAGAGCCGCAAAAGCTTCAGAAAGAGACCATGGACCTGTACCGGTCCGAGGGGATCAATCCGGTGGGCGGCTGCCTGCCTGTGCTATTAAAAATCCCTTTTTTCCTGGCGTTGTTCTGGGCCTTTCAGAGCCTTGCCTTTACGGGGATTGCCTCGGATCCCGCAAACAACACCAGCTTTTTATGGATAACCGGCAGGGTGCCGGGCAAGGTTTTTCAATCTGAGAAATTAGTGAGAAGGCTTGTAGAGGCCAAGATAATACTTGTTGACACCAAGGCCTCAAGAGGCGAGGGGCAGAAAAAGTATGTCTGGGATGCTGCTCTGAAGATGAACGATAAGCTGCTTAAGGATGTGCTTCGATCGAAAAGCGTTGAAAATGAGTTGGACGTAGCCGCGATAAAGGATGCTTTCGAGCCTGCTGTAAAGGGGCTGGATGACGAAGATGCCAAGAATATTATTGCGGCCTGGAACAGCACGAACAGCCTGGCAAAGCCTGACCGCGTTAATACTCCTTTTGGCAAGATCTCAATCCTAGCCTTACTAATTGGGATTACGACATTCTTAATGCAGAAGAGTTTGCCAAGCGGGGGAGGTCAGCAGGCCCAGATCATGACCATGTTTATGCCGGTTTTTATCACATTTATTTGCTGGAATTTTCCAGCCGGGGTCCAGCTTTATTGGTTGGTGTCTAATGCTGTGGGCGCTTTGCAGCAATATTATATTATGAAGAAGCCGCATAAGCGGCCAAAAAATAGGAGGTCAGAAAAATGAAGAAGATAAGAATGAAGGGTAAGACGGTTGACGAGGCTGTAGCTGCAGCCCTGCAGGTTTTAGGAGGCGAAAAAGACAAGGCTAAGGTCACAGTCATTTCTGAGGGAAAACCGGCGATGCTGGGAGTGTTGGGCGGCGCAGACGCTGAAGTTGAGGTTGCTCTGTCAGAAGGCTTAGCAGAAGACGCTAGAAAGGTGTTGCAGGAGATCCTGGATAAGATGGTATTTATGGCTATGGTCGAAGGCAGCTTGGAGGGCGATCGGGTTGAGCTTAAAATAAAAGGCGAGGATATGGGCAGGATAATTGGGAAAGAGGGCGCCACGCTTCGATGCCTTGAGATCATTGTTGGCTCCATCCTTGGACGGCAGTACGGAGAGCGAGTAAGGGTAGGGATTGATGCTGATGGGTATAAGGATAAGCGCAATCAGGCTTTTGAACGGCTGGCAAAGGAAGCAGCCAAGGAAGTGGCGGAAACAAAACAAGAGAAGGTTCTGCCGCCGATGAATGCCGCGGACCGAAGGATTATTCATCTTAGTCTTCAGGATGACGCTGGTGTAACTACCTACAGCAAAGGCGAGGGTAGGGACCGTAGATTGGTCATAGCCCCCAAATAACAGAGAATGTTTCACGTGAAACATAGTGATACAATTGCCGCAATTGCTACGCCGCTAGGAGTTGGTGGGGTGGGGATTATCCGGGTAAGCGGAAAGGGGTCGCTAGCTTTACTTCAACAACTATTTTCCCCATCAAACGGAGACAAGGCTGAGAGCCATCGCATGATCCATGGCTGGCTGGCAGAACCAGAGAGTGGGCAAAAGATCGATGAGATCCTGGCTTGTTACATGAAATCCCCCAAAAGCTATACTGGAGAAGACATTGTTGAGTTCTATTGTCATGGCGGCATGGCTGTTCTTCAACGCGCGCTCAAAGCCCTGATTTCTGCTGGCGCCAGGCAGGCCCAAAAGGGCGAATTCACTAAGCGGGCATTTCTGAATGGCCGGCTTGACCTGGCCCAGGCTGAGGCTGTTTTAGACTTAATAAAGGCCGGGACTGAGGTTGGGGCTGGGTATGCTGTTGGACAGCTGGAAGGCAGACTTTCAAGGGTCATCGCCGGTCTTAGAGCCATGTTGGTGAGTGCGCAAGCAGAGCTTGAGGCAGCCATTGACTTTTCTGATGATTTGCCTGACTTTGATGGGCGATCCCTTGCTGCCAGGCTTCTTCAAATCAGCCAGGATATGGCTGGCTTAATTCGCTCTGCTTCAGGTGGTCGGCTATTCAGGCAAGGACTTGCTATGGCAATTGTTGGCAAGCCCAATGTGGGCAAGTCAAGCCTGCTCAACGCGCTGTTGGGCGAGGATCGGGCGTTGGTTGCGGGCACACCAGGCACAACTCGCGATACTATTATCGAAAGTATAGACCTTAACGGGCTTCCTGTAAGGTTAATTGATACAGCTGGGCTGCGCAAGGCAGAAGACGGAGTAGAAAAGCTGGGGGTTGAACGGACTTCCCGGGAGATAGACAGTGCTGATGTTGTCTTGGTTATGGTCGATGCGTCCTCTGGGCTTGACAGCCTGGACAAAGAGGTTATCCACAGGACAGCTGGAGCCAGGGGAGTGATTGTTTTAAACAAAATTGACCTCGGCTTAAAGGCAAATCTTGGGTCCTTGTCTGATGAGATAAAGGGCTGGCCTGTTTTCCAAACCTCGGCACTTTATGGTCAGGGAATCAACGAGCTCAAGGCCGGCATTTTCAGCTATGTTTCTTCTTGGGCTGAAATAAAGGGCAAAGATTACATTATGGTTAACGCACGCCACAGGGAGTGCCTGGTTAGGGCTAATGAGGCCTTGGCCCGGGCACAGCAGGCATATTTGGACGGAATGGCCGT
>JAHIZU010000120.1 GCA_018814265.1 Candidatus Margulisiibacteriota bacterium
ATAAAGGTCAAACCTGATGATGACGGTCTTTATATAATTCTTGGTAATTTTTACCGTAAACAGGAAAAAACTGAATTGGCCGAAAAGGCTTATCGAGAAGCCATAGCCAAAGCAAAAGAGCCAAATAATGCGAAAGCGGTTCTTGCGGACCTTTTCTTTGACTCTAAAAAGATTGAATTAGCTCAAAAACTGGTCAATGAAATCCTAGAGAAAAACGACAAACATCCACAGGCGCAGCTGGTTAAAGTAAAGCTACTGCTGCATGAGGGAGAAAACTTAGCTGCTCTTACCGCCGTGGATGAGCTGTTAAAAAATTCCCCCAACTGGGGTGAAGCGTATTACCAAAAATCACTGGCCCATTTGAATAAAGGTGAAACATTACTTTCGCAACAAGCGGTGGATCAGGCGGTGAAATACATGCCGTATAGCCCGGAAGCACATACACTCTTGGCTCATCACCTTTTATTAAAAAGGAATTTTGATGCAGCAAAAAAAGAGGCAGCTATCGCTCTTCGCTTAAAACCAAATAATTTCCGAGCTGCGATTATTCTTGGGAAAGCGCTGCTGCAAGAGAAAGAAACAGACAAGGCATTAAAAATTTTTGAAAAAATGGATGAAGCTGCACCAAACAATATTGAAATTCTACACAATAAAGGAATTGCTCTTCTCGCTAACAAGAAAACATCCGAGGCAATAAAAGTATTTGAGCAAATCCTCACCCTAAAACCAGAATTCACGCCCGCACTTACGACCTTGGCGGCCATTTATATTGATCAAAAAAATCCAGAGACCGCTATTAAAGTTATCAGCGAGCAAATTAAAAAGACACCGGACCATCCTGATTATCTCGTACTATTGGGAGAATTACTGGTTAACAATAACTCAAATGACGAGGCTCTGACTCTCTTTAGAAGGGCCCAGGAAATAGCGCCTGATGCTCCACGCACATATATTCTGATTGCTCAGCTCCTAACAAAAATGAATAAGACCAGACAGGCTATCGCTGAGTACCGGGCTCTTTTGGAAAAGGAACCCAATCTGATTCAAGCGCAGATGGGACTTGGCACTTTACTGGAAAAGACAGGGGAACAAGAGGAAGCAAAGACCGCATACAAAAAAGTACTCACTCAAGATCCTAAGTTCGCACCCGCGGCAAATAATCTTGCCTGGCTTTTGGTCGAAGGAAAAGATCCCGACCTGGGGGAAGCGCTTCGTCTTGCATTAGTTGCTAAAGAACGATCACCTGATGACCCATTTATTGCCGATACGCTGGGTTGGATTCATTATAAAAGAGGATCATATAGTTTAGCTTTATCCCAATTTGCTCAAGCGAGCGACAAGCTGCCAGACCATCCAACAATCCGATATCATCTTGCCTTAGCCTTGCATAGTGAAGGTAAAACTGAACAGGCCAAGAAAGAACTCAAAAAATGCCTGGACCATAAAGACAATTTCCCTGAGCGTGAGGAGGCATTAAAGTTCTTTAATCAATTAAGCTGAACAAATGCCACGGCTCTAATTGGTAGCAATTCCTTGAAAATCTTTTTTTTGAGAGAGCCGCTCCGGTTTTATCAATCGCTGATTTCAACCTCGACACGGCGATTAGCCGGCGTCCCCTTTTGCTGGGAATTCTGGGCAATAGGGTCTTTTGAGCCAAGACCAATTGTCGTTATCTGTTCAGCCTTAATCCCCCGCCCCACAAGGTATCCTTTAATATTATTCGCTCTAAACTCAGATAATTTTATGTTGTAATGCTCATACCCTGTAGAGTCTGTGTAGCCTCGAACAATTACTTTAGCATCCGATGTTTGTAAAACCTGTTCAGCAAATTCATTAAGCTTGTCAATTGGTTCCCCCACAGGAAAATTCGAATTCCGATCAAAATGAATGGTTAACTTTTGAATAGGCTGAACATGCGAAGAAGAGGGAGTGCTATCCTTTATATCTTTGCTTATACTCCCTGGCGTGCCGACTTCTGAACCTTTATTAATTTCTTTTGGCACTAAAGGATCAAAAACAGATATCTCGTTAACAAGTCTGGCTGGTTCTGTATTTAACAAACTATCTTTATTTACAACTTGCTTACCTGTTGTGGTAGTTGGAAGCTGAGAAACTGTTTCCCTTGCATTAATATCTTCAGCAGGCGATGTTACGCCATTGGCAACATTTTCTTTAAAATTGATAAAATAATAGCCCCCACCGACAAAAACAAGAACCAGGAAGGCAATCACTATTGCCACTTTTGCGCTACGGCCTATAGTGATTTTACCAATTGAACCATCAGGTTTCCTATTTTCTACATGAACACTTTCAGCTTGGCCCTGGAAAACTTTTTTCGTATTCGTTGATATACTATTTTCTTTTCCAGCTATCCTTCTTGTTTCATCAACAGCTTGGTCGG
>JAHIZU010000121.1 GCA_018814265.1 Candidatus Margulisiibacteriota bacterium
AGAGCTGTTCCCCACAGCTGCAATTCTCCCTGATCCAGATTAAGGGCATTAATAAAGACACTTTCCGGGACCAGGCGGCTGATGTCCTCAAATATTTTTGGCAGCTTTGCCCGTTGCGCTTCATGGGCCTTTAAGGCTGATTGTTTATTGTGTTCGCTTATGGCAGCTTTTTCTATCAAAGCCATGGAAGCAATTCGTGGTTTATATTCATTTAGCTTTTTTTCTGCTAAAGCCAGCTCTTTTTGCAGGCTCTGGGCCTGCCACCAGAAGATGCCGTACAGCAGCAGCAAAAAAACCGCAAAAATCGCAGCCAGATATTGCGGCTTTATGAACCTGCGGGTAAGCGGCCGCCACCAATATTTTACTTCTTCGGGCATTAAATTAATCTTTTCATCTCCAACCAAGGCCGCGCCGATCGCGGCTGAGAGACGAGGCAAAACTCTTTCTAAGGCTGGCTTATCTGCCAGTTTTTTATCATAATGCCGGCCATCCATGATAGCCGGGGAAACGACCGGGATCCCCAATCCCTGCGAGAGAAACTCTATCAGATTGATCGTCATCGAGCTGCCGCCAGTTATCAGGATCTTGTTAATTGCCGCCTCACCAGTCTGCCCCTTATAATACTCAAAGGTACGGGTAATCTCATCCTGGACACGCTCCAGAGCCGGCCGCACCATGGCCTGCAGCTGGCTGGACGGCATATCGGCAAATTTATGGGATTTTTCACAGTCCAACGGAATGCCGTACTCAAGTTTTATCTCTTCTGCCTTTTCCGGGTTGATCTCAACCTTGCCCTTATCCGAAACAACCATCCCGCACATGGCCAGCGTAATATTTTCCCCGCCAATGCTTAATTCCCGGTTGAATTCCAAATTTCTGTCTTTGAGAATGCTGATGTTGGTGGTGCGTTTGCCCATGTACATCAAGGAGATTATCTTATCCTTGCCCCTATGCGTCTCAAATTCAAAGACTTTTTGCAAGGCATCAGGCAGGATAGTTATCGCCGCCAGGTTCAGGCCCGCTTGATGGATGATCTGTTCAATCTCCTGATAAAGTTGGCGGCTAATACAAGCGGCAATATAGTCATTTTTTTCATCTAAAGCAGCGGCCGATCTTGGCAAAGGATAAAAATCGAAGATCGCTTCTTCAACCGGAAACGTGATCTCCTCAGCGAATTTCCATTTAATTACCTCCGCCAGCTCAGCCCGGCTAACCCCGGCCAGCGTCAGCAGCCGAACATGAACCTCGCCACCCCCCACCACCACCACAGCATTTTTGCTTTTTATCTTTCTGGTCAGAATAAGCTGGCGCAGGGTTTCTGCTTGGGCTTCTTGTTTTTGAGGATGTTTATCAACAAGGCTGTAGGGAACTTCGGTTAAGCCCCAGTTTTTAAGAAAAACTCCGTCTTTTCTTTGTTCAATTTCAACCACCTTAACGGAGTTAACTCGAAGGTCAATCCCAAGAATTGATCGAGATTTTGACATGTGGAAGTATTATATAAAATCTGGGGGCTTTGTCAAACAGATTGCTAGATCTCTTGCCAGTTGAGGACGCTTAACTGTCCATTGCTTCGCGCGACTTCCATTTTTAGCGCCCTGGCATTTGTTTCTCCCTCAACAGTATATATCCCGGTCACTAGCATGGCAATTGCGCTGTCTGCTTCCCCCGTGTAGGCAACCGTAAAAATTCCCCCGCTAAATGACTTGGCCTCTGGAACAGGCGGAGTCAGCCAGCTATGGTCATCGCTTAATTCTTTTAGATAATATTCCACGCCGGCGCTGGCAATATAAAAGGCCTTTAGAGAACCCTGATTTTTCACCGCCAGCACAGATTCGGCAGACAGCAAAGTAGAGGTAGCAACAGCAAATATAGTTACTACCAGGACAATAAAAATCGCAGCTATTAATGTAAAACCTTTCTTATTCATCAGTCTGTATTCCTCAATCTGGCGGCTGATTCCATGACAAATTTGTTTTGACCGTTTATCGCCGTAATCCTTACGCGGATAGTCTTAACTTGCTTTTGATCCGACGTTGCTGCCCCAGCTTTATCTAAATAAGTGAGAAGCAAACCGCCAGGGCTGGACAATTTATCCGACAAAACATCCTGATTGCGCATCAGCCTTGTCCCGTCTTGTCGAAAATTAATTGTCTTATCATCGATATCTGTAAACTCCACTTCCGTTGACGCCTGAACGCTAAGGCCAGCATTGTTTTTTATGCGCTTCAATTCCCTGACCAGTCTTAAGCCTGCGGCTCGACTGGAAGAAGTGATATTTTTCTGGCCGCTCATAAAATCCCAGGCAGTAAGGCTCTCCCGAATATATAAAGCCACGACTGACGCAATAATGGCAGCCAGCATTATTACGACCACACTCTCAATTAAGCTTAGGCCTTTTTTCATCTTAATAATTTGCCCTTATTGATTCCAGCGTAACAGGGCTTCCCAACTGAGGATGAGAAACAATCACTGCGATCTTTTTGTAATCCGTCACAAAAGTAACCGGCAAGTCTAAGGCAGCGGCCGAAACATAATTGGCAACTATTTTATAACTATAGGGCTTGAGGTCACCGGTAAAATTGGCCTGATCCTCGCTGGCCAGACTCCCAAAATCCCTGGCCATGGCCTCTTCCATTTTGCCCTCCCCCAGCGACTGGGCAACAGCGAAAATCCCAACATTTGCCCCCTTAACATTGGCAGTGATAAAAATCGCCATAACCGCATACATAATAATGCCAATTATAACTGTGGAAACAATGGTCTCAACTAAGGTAAAGCCTTTCTTTTTGATCATAGAATGCTTATTTTCCCGGTATTTGGTGTAATTTCGATCCGACGAGTTATTCCAGAATACTCTAGAGTAATAATGCCCGGCGTGGCAAGGGCAGAACCATTTTTATCGTTGTAAGGAGCACCCAGAGGGCTAAATTCTATCTTTTGCCCTCCACCAATAGCAGCACTGTTAATCTTTACTCTTCCCAAATCGTTCCAAGTTAGCACAATAAAATCGGTTCCAAGTTTAGCAGGATTTTCGATTGGTTCATCCGTGCTACCATCAGTTTTATAAACTGAATATTTATTGGCTGGCGCGACATCAAAACCAATTCCGTGCCACTTAGCCGTGGTGAGCGCCAGGCTGCGCGCATATTCAACATCCGCGGCGATCTTCCTGGTTGCGGCGTCAAGTTTTATTCCCTTATAAGGGTCCAAAGCAATAAAGGATACAACCGATAAAATAGCAATGACCGTCAAGACCATGATAAGCTCTATCAAGCTAAATCCTTGATGTTTCATTGGCACTGATTTTATCACCTTGCTGTAAACTGCGCAAACTTTTTTATATTTGATCTATGCAACACAAGTTTTAAGCAGCCCCAAAGGGTTTGCAGCCCATAAACTATACTCCGCCATAGATCTATTTCCGAAGCTTCTGAAAAGTAACGGCAGGGTATGGGGATCTCTCCCGCGCGGAAACCAAAAGCCGCTGTTTCGGCCAAAATCTCAGAATCGAAGACAAAATCATCAGAATTGAGCTCAATGGGTATTGTTTCCAAAACCCTGCGACGAAACGCACGAAAGCCGGTATGATATTCAGAAAGATTCAGTTTAAGTATCAGATTCTCTGCCCAGGTTAAAAATCGATTCGAAATATATTTGTAAATTGGCATTCCTCCGGCCAGGGTGCCGGCTCGCCCGCCCAAGATCCTTGAGCCAAGCATCACATCTTTTTTACCTTGTAGAATCGGGGCGATCAGCTCAGGAATTTTTGTCGCGTCATACTGCCAGTCCGGGTGGATCATAACGATGACATCTGCCCCAGCCTTTAAGGCCTCGTTATAAAGCATTTTTTGGTTGCCGCCGTAGCCAAGATTTTTGGGGGTCTTGAGGACTTTAATCCCCAAGGAAAGCGCCAGTTCAACAGTATTATCTCTGGAACAATCATCGCCTAAAACGACCTCGCTAACCAGGTCCTTGGGAATATCCTGATAGGTTTTGGCCAAGGTCTTGCCGGCATTAAAAGCCGGCATAACAACAATAACTTTATTCATTTCACACCTAAGAAGAGGGCTGATTTCCCTCGAATTATACATCATTTGAGATTAAATCTAAAATTCGATATAATGATAAGCCATGCAAATCGTTGCTTTCATTCAAAAAAACTGGAAAAGCCTATTTTCCGCAGCCGTTCTTATTATTATATTCCTCTTCCTTTTAAGCTATTTTGACCTGAAATATATTTTGCTTGACACCACCCCGACCGGAGGAGACACTCCAGCGCACAACTATCTCTTAAAACACTTAACGGAAACCTTTTTCAGCCGTGGAGCGATCATTAGCTGGGCCAAAGGCTGGTGGTGCGGGTTCCCGATGTACCAGTATTATTTTTTCCTTCCCTACTGGGCCATGGCGGTCTTAAGCTTTTTTATTCCCATCAATATCTCCTTTAAGATCGTTTCAATACTGGGAGTATTATTTCTACCGCTGGCCGTATATTTTTCTCTTAAATGGATGAGATTCGCTGGGCCCATACCATTGCTCGGCTCCATAGCCATGCTGCCTTTTCTCTTTGTGGATGCCCACACCATGTGGGGAGTAAATATTTACAGCACGCTGGCCGGTGAAATTTCCAACAGCATCAGTTTTGTGTTTTTTGTTTTATTCCTCGGGTCCTTTTATCAGGACATGGAGAAAGCCCAGTTCCGCCTCCGCA